>QHSM01000307.1 GCA_003221595.1 Candidatus Rokuibacteriota bacterium
CACGCCCTCGTCTTCCAGGAGGCCGTCCGCGGGCGCGCTCACGACGGCTTCGAGAGCCGCGTCGAGCTGAGCACCGAGCGCGTCCTGGCGCTCTTCGCCGACGGCAGCGTCAAGGGAACGTTCTTCGTCCTGGGCGAGGTCGCCGAGGCTCATCCCTCGATCGTCCGGAAAATCGTCCAGGAGGGGCACGAAGTCGCGTGCCACAGCCACCAGCACACGCCGGTCTCGTTGCAGACGCCGGACGAATTTCGCTCCGCGATCCGGCGGGCCAAGGCTATCCTGGAGGATATCGCAGGCGTGCAGGTGGTGGGCTACCGCGCTCCGAACTTCTCCATCGGGCGGGCCCAGGCCTGGGCGTATGCGGTTCTGGCCGAGGAGGGGTTCCGCTACGACTCGAGCGTGTACCCCATCCTGCACGACAGCTATGGAGACTGGAGGGCACCGCGCTTCCCCCATGAAATCTGGCGCAGCGGGCGGGAGTGCCTCATCGAGTTTCCCATCGGGACCTTGCGCGCCCTCGGTGTCAACCTTCCTGTCGGTGGCGGCGGGTACTTTCGCCTGCTGCCCGGCAGGCTGATCGCCGCCGGCATCCAGCTGGTCAATGCTCTCGAAGCCAAGCCCGTCATGTTCTATTTCCATCCCTGGGAGCTCGACACCGAGCAGCCCCGTCCCGAGATGGCCTGGCGCCATCGCTTCCGCCACTACGTCGGCCAGGGTCGGCTGGCGACGAAGCTCACCGCCCTTCTGCGGGGAACGCCGTTTGGCACCGCCCGAGAGGCACTCGGACTGACACCCGAAGGAACCAACGCCACCCCGTGAGGACGCAACGATGAAGATCAGCATCTTTGGATTGGGCTATGTGGGATCGGTGACCGCGGCGTGCCTGGCCGAGACCGGGCACGAGGTGTGGGGCGTCGACGTCAGCGCCGACAAGGTGGCCATGGTGAACGCGGGCAAGAGCCCGGTCATCGAGCCGCGCGTCGAGGAGATGATGTCGCGGGCGATCCAGCGCGGCATGCTCCGGGCGACCACCGATCCGCGGGCGGCGGTGGCGGCGACCGAGCTGACGCTGGTGTGCGTCGGGACCCCGAGCCTGCCCAACGGCAGCACCGATCTGTCGGCCATGCTCGACGTGAGCGGCCAGATCGGCGCCGCGCTCGCCGAGAAGAGCTCGCGCCATTGCGTCGTGTTCCGGAGCACCGTCCCGCCGGGCACCGTGCGGCGCACGTTGATCCCCGCCGTCGAGCGCGCCTCGCGGCGAAGCGTCGACCGAGACTTCGACGTGTGCATGCACCCCGAGTTCCTCCGCGAGGGAACGGCGGTCAAGGACTTCTACGATCCGCCCTTCATCGTCATCGGCGAGGCGACCGCCAGCGGCGGCGACCTGGTCGCGCGGATGTACGACGGGCTCGCCGCCCCGATCGAGCGGACGACGTACGAGGTGGCCGAGCTTCTCAAGTACTCGTGCAACGCGTTCCACGCCCTCAAGGTCGCCTTCGCCAACGAGATGGGCACGCTCGCCAAGAGCCTCGGGGTCGACGGTCATCGGGTCATGCAGCTGTTCGCTCTGGACAAGAAGCTCAACGTCTCGCCCGCGTACCTCAAGCCCGGCTTCGCCTTCGGCGGCTCGTGCCTGCCCAAGGACCTCCGCCTGCTCATGTACGCCGCTCGGCAGAACGACCTGGCGCTTCCGCTGCTCGGCTCGATCATGGAGAGCAATCGCCTCCATCTCGAGCGGACCCTGCAGCGCATCCTGGCCACCGGCGAGAAGCGGATCGGCATGCTCGGACTGAGCTTCAAGGTCGGCACCGACGACCTCCGCGAGAGCCCCAGCGTGGCGCTCATCGAGGTCCTGATCGGCAAGGGCTTCCAGGTGAAGATCTACGACCCGGACGTCATGCTGGCCCGCATCTTCGGGTCCAACAAGCGGTTCATCGAGAAAGAGATCCCCCACATCTCCAGCCTGATGTCGTCCGATCTCAAGGAGGTCATCGAGGAGTCCGGCGTGATCGTCGTGTCCAAGCCGTCGCCGGAGTTCCAGGAGGCGCTGATCGCCCACGCCGGTGACCGGCTGGTCTACGACCTCGCGCGGGTCTCGCTCAACGGCGTGCCCGCACGCTACGAAGGGATCTGCTGGTGATCGTTCGCCCTCTCGACGGCGCCGTCAGCGCCCGGGCCGGCTCCGGCTCCGACCGGCTCCGTGTGCTCTTCGTGGCCAAGCGCTTCCCGTATCCGGCCGATACCGGAGGCAAGATCCGGACGGCGCGGCTCCTGGAGCAGCTCAGCCGGCGTCTGGACATCACGCTGGTGTCGAACGTCGAGCATCCCAAGGACGACCCGTATCTCTCGGAGGTCGGCAAGCTCTGCGCCCGGTTCGAGCCCGTGTCGTGGCAAGAGGTTGCCAAGGGCAGCCCGCGATTCTACGCGCAGGTCCTCCGGCGGGTCGCCTCCCGCTATCCGGTGAGCGTAGCCAACGACTACTCGCCACCGCTCGCGGAGCGCATCCGGGCCTGCCTGGCGCGCGACCGCTACGACCTCCTGGTCTGCGACTTCGTCCAGCCCAGCGTCAACCTCGGCGCGGGGATCGACTGCCCGGTACTCCTCTTCCAGCACAACGTGGAATCGATGATCTTCGAGCGTCACGCTCGGACCGCCGGCAGCGCGCCGCTCCGGTGGTTCTGGCGCTCGCAGTGGCGGAAGATGGAGCGCTTCGAGCGGGAAGCCTGCCGGCGGTTCGCCGGAGTCGTCGCGGTGTCCGAAGCCGACCGGGCGCTCTTCGGCGAGCGGTTCGGCGCGCGGCGCACGTTCGCCATTCCCACCGCCGTCGACGCCCAGTACTTCCGGCCCGGGACGGGTCCGACCGTCGATGGCCGACTCGTCTTCACGGGCTCGATGGACTGGCTGCCGAACGAGGACGCGATCCTGTACTTCGTCGACGAGATTCTTCCGCGCGTCGCCGCGCGCGTTCCCACGGTCAGTCTGGCGGTCGTCGGACGCCGGCCCTCGCCCAGGCTGAGCCGCCGCCTGGCCGAGCGGCCCGACGTGATCGTCACGGGACGAGTGGACGACGTCCGACCGCACATGGAGTCGGCCGACGTCTTCGTCATCCCGCTCCGGATCGGCGGCGGCACCCGGATCAAGGCCTACGAGGCCATGGCGATGGCCAAGCCGGTGGTCTCGACGCCGGTCGGCATCGAGGGCTTGCCCGTCCGGGACGGCGAGCATTTCGTCCTCGCGGAGCGCGCCGACGATTTCGCGGGCGCCGTCGTCCGTCTGCTCCAGGAGCCCGGGTATCGACATCACCTCGGACAGGCGGCTCGCCGCTTCGTGGAGAGCTCCTGTAGCTGGTCAAGCGCCGCGACCGCCTTCATGGATGCGTGTCGCGCGCTCGCGCGCACACCCATAACGACGACGCGATGAGAATATCGAAAACACTCTTAGGCCTCGTCGTCGCGGTGGTGGGCGTGCTGTTCGGCGCGCTGGCCCTGGAGATGGCCGTGCGGGCCGCAGTGCCCGTGAGCGATTTCTTCTACGAGTTCGACCCCTACGTCGGCCTCAAGGGCGTGCCGAACAAGCACGGCCGCGCGGTCAAGCGGGGCATCTTCGACACCGCGGTCGTGATGAACTCGCACGGCTTCAGGGACCGCGAGCACGCCTACCAGAAGGCGCCGGGCACGCGCCGGGTGGCATTGCTCGGCGACTCGTTCATCGAGGCGCTCCAGGTGCCCTTGGAGAGCTCCGTGACGCCGCTGCTGGAGGCGAAAATCCGGGAGCGCGTCGCCGGCGTCGAGCTGATCAACCTCGGGCTCAGCGGCTTCGGCACCGGGCGTGAATACCTGATGCTGCGGGAGTACGGCCTGCGGTACGAGCCGGACCTCGTGGTGATGTTCTTCGTCGGCAACGACATCAGCGACAACAGCCGGCGGTTGCACGGCAAGCCGTTCCTCCCGTACCCGGTGCCGGCCCCCGACGGCAGCCTGGCGCGCGACGCGAACGGCCAGCCGCGGTTCAGCGCCTTCGCCGACACGACGTCGCGGCTGGGGCCGGTGGCCTCGTACCTGCGCGTGCACTCCAAGGGGTACCGGGCGCTGCGTGAGGCAATCGACTCGTCCTCGGCGGTGAACGGCCTGCTGTACCGCCTCGGCCTCATGAGCACGCCGCCGGAGCAGATCAACCGGCCGAGCGCGAGCAACTTCGGGTTCTACGAGATCTACCGGCTGAATCCGACTCCGGCGTGGGCCGAGGCATGGTCCCTGACGGAGGGCATGCTGGTGGCCACCCGCGATCTCGCCGCGTCCCGCGGGGCGCAC
Organism: Candidatus Rokuibacteriota bacterium; assembly: GCA_003221595.1. GTDB lineage: Bacteria > Methylomirabilota > Methylomirabilia > Rokubacteriales > CSP1-6 > AR31. The sequence goes on from QHSM01000307.1 coordinate 4,311, forward strand.
TTCGCCGTCGTCCTCGTACCTTCGGCCTGGGAGGTTTATCCGGACGTGTGGGAAAAAATCAAAACGACGGTCCCGGGCATGGCGGACGTCCCGATGGACCTGACGCTGCCTTCGCGTCGCCTGGGGAAGTTCCTCGCCGCCCACGACATTCCGTACGTCTCGCTGCTCGACGACTTCCGCGCCCGCGCGGGGACGTCGCCGGCTCTCTACGTGGTCGGTGACGCCCACTGGACGGCGGCCGGGCACCGCCTGGCGTCGGAGCTCCTCGCCGACCGCGTGGCCGACCTGATCCCGTCCGCGGGAGCCGCCGCGGAGCGCGCCGCGAAATCCAAAGGGGTGAATCGATGACCGCCATCGCGTCCCTGGTCGCCCCGTCGCCACTGCTCGTTCAGAACCTGTCCATCTTCATGTGCCCCGCCTGCGGCGGGGCGCTCGACATCGCCGGAGAGGGCGCCGTCATCGCCTGCCGCGGATGCAGTCGACAGTGGGGGCTCGGCGGCGGCATTCCGCGGCTCTTCTGGCCCAACGATGCCTCCGCGGGCACCGACGTCACCGAGATGGTCAAGTCCTTCTACGAGGAAACGCCGTTCCCCAACTACGACGACCTCGATTCGCCGGAGCAGCTCCGGAGCAAGGCCGCCCAGGGGCAGTTCGCCCGGCTCCTCAACGAGCAGGTTCCGCACGGCGCCCGCGTCCTCGAGTGCGGCTGCGGCACCGGTCAGCTCAGCAACTTCCTCGGGCTCACGTGGGGCCGCTCGGTGGCCGGCGTTCCGGCCCGGGTCGTTCGACATCGTGATCTCGAACGGCGTGCTGCATCATACCGGTGACCCGCGCGGCGGCTTCGAGTCGATCCTGCGCTGCCTGAAGCCCGGCGGCTTCATCGTGATCGGCCTCTACAACACGTACGGCCGGCTCACCACCGACTTCCGGCGCCTGGTGTTCCGACTCACCGGAGACCGCCTGACGTTCCTCGATCCGCGGCTGCGTCGGGTCGCGCTGAACGAAGCCCGCCGGCGCGCGTGGTTCATGGACCAGTACAAGCACCCGCACGAGTCCAAGCACACCTACGACGAGGTGCTCCGCTGGTTCGACGAGTCCGGAGTGGAGTTCGTCAAGAGCATCCCCAAGTGCGTAGCCACCGAGCGCTTCTCGCCCACCGAGGAGCTCTTCGTCGCGAGCTCCCGCGGCACCGCTGCCGACCGGCTCCTCGTTCAGCTCTTCATGCTGCTGAGCGGGGGTCGCGAGGGCGGTTTCTTCACCATGATCGGCCGTAAGAAGGCCTGAGAGCGAGGCACAACCCATGTTCATGCAGATCCTGCGCGTGCTGTGGGCCCGATGGAAAGCCTTCGGTCACATGCTCGCGACCTTTCAATCGCGCGTGCTGCTATTCATCTTTTATTTCATCGTCCTCGCCCCATTCGCTCTGCTGATGCGGGCCTTTTCCGACCCCTTGCGGCTTCGCGCGGGCCTTTCCCCGACCTGGCTCGAGCGCGCCGCGCCGGATCAGGACATGAGCCGGCTGGCCAGGAGGCAATTCTGATGAACATCCTCGGCATCTCCTGCTTCTTCCACGATGCCGGCGCCGCGCTGATCCAGGACGGTGCCCTGGTCGCGGCCGCCGAAGAGGAGCGCTTCAGCCGCAAGAAGCACGACTACGACTTTCCGCGCCGGGCGATCGACTTCTGCCTGAAGGCGGGCGGCGTCCGCGGCCAGGACCTGGACATGGTCGTCTTCTTCGAGAAGCCGTTCTTGAAGTTCGACCGCATCCTCCGGTCGACCATGTCCACGTTCCCGAAGTCTCGGGGCGTCTTCCAGGAATCGATGATCGCCTGGATGACCGAGAAGCTCTGGATCAAGGGCCAGATCCGCCAGCACCTCAAGGTGGACGAGTCCAAGATCGTCTTCAGCGATCACCACCTCTCGCACGCCGCGAGCGCCTTCTTCTGCTCGCCGTTCGACGAGGCGGCGATCCTGACCGTCGACGGGGTCGGGGAGTGGGCCACCGCCACCTACGGGATCGGCCGCGGCACCGACATTCGCGTGCTCCGCGAGATCCGCTTCCCCCATTCCCTCGGTCTCCTGTACAGCGCCTTCACGGCGTTCCTCGGCTTCGAGGTCAACGAGGGCGAGTACAAGGTCATGGGGATGGCCCCCTTCGGCCAGCCGCGGTACGTCGACAAGGTCTGGAAGCTGGTGAGCCAGGAGTCGGACGGCAGCTTCCACCTCAACATGGAGTACTTCACGTTCCACCGCTCGACGCACCAGACGTTCAGCCGCAAGTTCGTCGACCTGTTCGGGCCGGCGCGCGAGCCCGACGCGCTCTTCTTCACGGCGTCGAGCGGCTTCCCCTCGTACTTCGGCGCCCGGCCGGCCAGCTACGACTCGCTGGCCAAGCAGAATCAGCACTACGCGGACATCGCCGCGAGCATCCAGGTCGTCACCGAAGAGATGATGCTGAAGATGGCCTCACACCTCCATCGCGAGACGGGGCTCAAGCGCCTCTGCCTGGCGGGCGGCGTGGCGCTCAACAGCGTCGCCAACGGTCGCATCCTGCGCGAGACGCCGTTCGAGGAATTGTTCATCCAGCCGGCGGCCGGCGACGGCGGCGGCGCGGTGGGCGCGGCCCTGGTCGGGTACCACATGATCCTCGGTAAGCCCCGCGACTTCGTCATGCGCCACGCCTACTGGGGTCAGGAGCACAGCGTCGGCGACGTGGACGCCTTCGTCCGGTCCAACAACGTCGCGCATACCCGGTACGAGAATGACGACCGGTTGATGACACGGGTCGTCGAGCACCTGCAGGCCGGCAAGGTGATCGGCTGGTTCCAGGGACGGTTCGAGCTGGGACCGCGCGCCCTCGGCAACCGGAGCATCCTGGCCGACCCGCGAAACCCGAGCATGAAGGACATCGTCAACACCAAGATCAAGTTTCGCGAGCCGTTCCGGCCGTTCGCTCCGTCGGTGCTGGTGGAGCGGGCGGAGGAGTTCTTCGACCTGCCGGACGCGGCCCGTCACCACCCCGCGCGCTACATGCTCTACGTGGTCGACGTCAAGGCTGGACAGGGCGCGCGCATCCCGGCCGTCACTCACGTCGACGGGACTGCCCGGCTGCAGACCGTCCGCCGGCCGAGGCGTTCAGCACCTTCAGCCGCAGCGGCATGGACGTGCTCGTCCTGGGTCAACACGTGATCGAGAAGTGAGGAGGATCGATCGATGAAAAGTCTGTTGATGAAGTTCACCATCGCCGGCGAGCTGCTGGCCTTCTTCTGGTCGGTCAAGCTCTGGTGGATGATTCCGATGGTCCTGACGCTCCTGCTCCTGGGCGGGATCATCATCTTCGCGCAGAGCTCGGCCATCGCGCCGTTCATCTACACCGTCTTTTGAGGAGCGCGGGACTGGATCTGAGCGGAAGACACGAGGTCAAGCTCTTCAGTGCGTGATCTCCTGGTGGTCGCCATCGTGGTGGCCTCGCTGCCCCTGGCCGTCGCTCGGCCATTCGCCGGCGTGGTCGTCTGGACGTGGCTGGGATTCATGAATCCTCATCAGCTGACCTGGGGATTTGCCCGGACGCTCGAGCTTTCGCTGCTCGTCGCCGGAGCCACGCTTCTGGGTCTGATCTTCACAGATGAACGTCGCCGCGTTCCTCTGGTCCGTGAGACCTACTTACTCGTCGCGTTCTGGGCGCTGACCGCGGTGTCGAGTTTCTTTGGCTACTACCAGGAGGATGCCTGGGGCGCCTTCAGACAGTTCACGAAGATCCTGCTGATGCTCTTCGTCACGATCATGCTCGGGCAGACGCGCGAGCGGCTGCGAGTTTTGCTCATTGTGGCCGCGCTCTCCATCGGCTTTTGGGGCTTCAAGGGCGGCCTCTGGGTGCTGATGACGGGCGGCGAGGAAGGCTGGGCGCTCGGGCCCGACGGCTCGTTCATCGGCGACAACAACGGCCTCGCGCTCGCCCTCGACATGACGCTGCCGCTCCTCTTCTTCCTGGCGCTGGAGGAGCGCGGGTGGCTGCAAAAACTCCTCGCGGCGACTTGCGCGCTGAGCGCCGTCACGATCCCGTTCACCTATTCGCGAGGCGGCTTTCTGGGTTTGGTCGTCGTGTTGGCGATGTCGCTGGCCAGGACTCGCTGGAAATGGGCGGTGCTGCCCGCTGGCGCGATGGCAGCAATGCTGGCGATTTCCTTTCTGCCGCTGCGATGGATCGACCGTATGGGCACGATTACGACGTACGCCGAGGACGGGTCGGCCATGAGCCGCCTCAACGCGTGGCGGATCGGCTGGGGCCTCGCACTGGACAATCCGTTCGTCGGTGGTGGCTTCGTGGTCTTTCCGCACGCCGAAGTCTGGCTGAAGTACGTGCCCGATTGGAATTACGGGACCACGGCCTTCAACGCCCACAGCATCTATTTCCAGGTGCTCGGCGAGCACGGGTTCACAGGCCTCGGGCTCTTCATCGCGTTGCTCGCGTGCACGTTGCTGTCGCTCCGCGCAATCCGGCGACAGGCGCGTGGGCTATCCGATGGCGCTTGGCTCGTGAACTACGCCTCGATGGTTCAGATCGGCGTCGCCGCGTTCATGGTGGCGGGCGCCTTCTACAACCTCGCCTACTTCGACCTTCTCTATTTCTTCGTCGCCGTGACAATCATCCTCAAACGGCTCGTGGCCGATAGGCTTGTCTCCGTGCCCGTCGAAGCGCCGGCCCCTGGCGAAGCCTGGGCGGCGCGGCCAGCGAACCAGACGCCGTCGCGACCAGCTCCCTCAACGCACGGCCCCTTCGTCACGGACTGACCCCGTGCGAGTTGCCAACATCGTCGGCGCGCGGCCCAATTTCATGAAGATGGCGCCATTGATTCGCGAGATGCGTCGCCATCCGGAGATCCAGGCGTCGCTCATTCATACCGGCCAGCACTACGACGAGGCCATGGCGGGCCGGTTCTTCCAGGATCTGAACCTCCCGAAACCCGATGTCTCGCTGGAGGTCGGATCGGGCGGGCACGCCTACCAGACGGGCGAGGTGATGAAGCGGCTGGACCCGGTTCTGGGAGAGCTGCAGCCGCACCTCGTCGTGGTGGTGGGGGACGT
>QHSM01000308.1 GCA_003221595.1 Candidatus Rokuibacteriota bacterium
TCTCTATCCGCTCGCGCGCTGGATCGCTCCCGACGGCGACGAGAGCTTCGGCCATCTCCAGCCTCACCCCGAGACGGCGGGCGTCTACGGGACCCGCGGAACCGTGAACGACTTCCTGACCTCCCAGGGGCTGCCGCCGTACTTCGCGATGGGCGACCGCTACGGCGCGCTCTACGACCGGATGGTGTCGATCATGGAGCGTCTCGACCCGGCGGAGAATTCCGAGCGCAGGGCGGAGCGGCGCGCGGAGATCGACGAGCTCGATCCGGGCACCATGGCGAGCGCGTGGCTCGACGTCGACGCGACCGTCGGCGCCTACTGCCGCGAGCGCGCCCTGGCCGTGCCGGTCGAGATCGACGCGCTCGTCGACCTGCACCTCAAAGCGATCGGTGCCTGGCTCGACGCGCTGGAGACGCGCCTGCCCACGTAGGCTACGGCGAGGATTTCTCGAGCGTGTAGCCCTTGTCCGTCATGCATCGCCGGTAGCGATCCTGGTTGACGCTGATCTGCGGTCCGTCGGGTCTCTGCGTGACGATGCGCGCGTCGAAGAGACAGTCGGTCTTGTCGCGCTCCTTCTGCTCCGTCGTGGCGCCCGGCCTGGTGTAGACGTAGCTGTCGGCGCCGGCACACCCGCCGGCAAGCAGGACCGCGGCGAGCAACGTTCGTGTGTTCATCGGCTCTGCGCCCCCTTTGCTGGAATTGTCGACGGGTTCCGGCTCGCCTGAGCCACCACCTCGAGGAGTCCGGCTCCGTAGCGGGCGGCCTTGTACGGGCCGACGCCATGAGCCCGCTCGAGCTCGACCAGATCGCGCGGCCGCAACGCCGCGATGTCGCGCAGCGTTCGATCGCTGGCCACGATGAAGGGCGCCACGCCCTCGGCCCTCGCCACCGCGAGGCGGTGGCGGCGGAGCGCCTCGAAGAGGACCAGCGCCTCCGCGTCCGGCTGGGCCGCGTCACGGCCCGGGTGCGCCCGCGCGGGTTCGACGGCCAGCGCCGGCCTCGGCCGGGCGACTTGCTCGGCGCGCTCGCGTCGAGACGCCGCGGCCGGCAGGAGCAGGCGGGCCGGGCGCTCGCCCTTCATCACGGCGCGGCCGTCCTCCGTCAGCGTCACGACCGGCCGATCGACACCGGCGAAGCTCACCCAGCCGGCCGACACACAGCGGCGGAGCAGCGCGAGCAGCCACGCCGCTCCGTGCTCCTTGAGGTTGCCGAAGGTCTGAAACTTCGTGAGGCCGGCGCGCTCGAGCCGCTCGTCCGCATCACCGTGGACGAGCTTGACGGCAAGGCCGAGCCCGAAGCGCCCGTGCACGCGCGCGACGCCCGACAGCGCCTTGCGCACGATCAGCGTGTCGCGCTCGGGGTCGCCCGCCTCGGGCTTCTCCCCCAGAGCCAGGCACACGTCGCAGCGTCCGCAGCCCGCGAGCGTCTCGGCCTCGTCGCCGAAATATCGCAAGATCGCGTCGTGGCGGCAGCTGCCGCCCTCGGCCCAGCGAATCAGCTCGAGGAACATGCTCCACTTGTGCTCGAGCACGGCGCGGTCCGGCGGCGCGTCGCCGGCGCCCCGCTCGAGTAGCGCCCGGCGCAGCGGCAGGTCGCGCGCGCCGATCAGGAGCAGGCCGAGCGCGGGCGCGCCGTCGCGCCCCGCCCGGCCGACCTCCTGGTAGTACGCCTCGACCGACCCGGGGGGACCGAGGTGGATCACCGCCCGAACGTCCGGACGGTCGATCCCCATGCCGAAGGCGTTGGTCGCCACCACGATGTCGAGGTCACCCCCGGCGAAGTGGCGCTGCGCGGCCTCGCGCGTCTTCGGGGCGAGGCCGGCGTGATACGCGCGAGCCCGCCAGGATCGCGCCGCCAGCCGCGTGCTCTCATCCTCGGCCTGCTTGCGCGTGGGCGCGTAGACGAGCGCCGTCCCGTGACCTCGCCGGGGGCCACCGAGCGCCTCCGCCAGCGCGCCGTCGACGAGGCGCTCGCGCTCGCGGCGGCCGCCGACCTCCGCCGCGCGCAGCGCGAGGTTGGGCCGGGCGAAGCCCCGGACGATCTGGGGTGTATCGGGCGGCAGACCCAGCCGGGCCAGGATCTCGTCGCGCACGATCGGCGTCGCCGTCGCCGTGCACGCCAGCACGCGCGCGTGGGGCAGATCGGCCAGGAGCGCCCCGATCTCCAGGTATTCCGGACGGAAGTCGTGGCCCCACTCGCTGATGCAGTGGGCCTCGTCGATCGCCACCAGGGGGCAGTCGATCTCGCGGATGAGGCCGCGGAATCCCGGGAACACCAGCCGCTCCGGCGCCACGTACACGAGCGCGAACTCTCGCCGCGCCAGCCCCGCCATGCGGCGCCGCATCTCGGCCGCCTCGAGCGTCGAGGCGAGATAGGTCGCCCGCACGCCGCGCGCCTCGAGCGCCCCGACCTGATCGGCCATCAGCGCCACGAGCGGCGACACGACGAGGGTCGTGCCGCTGAGGATCGTGGCCGGCAGCTGGTAGCTGAGGCTCTTGCCGCCGCCGGTCGGCGCCACCAGCAGGAGCCGTCCGGCCGCGAGCAGCGTCTCGATCGCCTCGCGCTGTCCGGGTCGGAACGCCGAATAGCCCAGCCGACCAAGCGCGATCTCGAGGTCGCTCACTCGTCACCCGTCACGCTTTGTGATATAGCAGACCCGACTCGTCACCGACAACGCGTCCATGAAACTGGTCATCAAGTTCGGCGGCTATCAGGAGCCCGCGTCCGTCCACAACCGCGCGGCGGCGCGCTTCGGCGAGCTGCTCGAGCAGCGGCTCGGAGACCAGGTCGACTTCGAGCTGATCGGCAGCATCCTCAAGCTCGGCCGCCCGTCGGGCGATCTGGTTCCGATGGTCGAGCGCGGCGAGCTGTCGTTCTGCTACATGTCCACGGTGCGCTTCTCGCGGGCGGCGCCGGAGCTGCAGCTGCTCGAGCTCCCGTTCATCGTCGAGGACCGCGGTGCCGCGTTCCGGGCGCTCGACGGCGAGTACGGCGACATCGCCCGGGAGCGGGTTCACGACCGGACCGCCTGCCGGCTCCTGGGATACTGGGACAACGGCTTCCGCCACCTCTCGACCCGCGTGCGGCCGATCCGCGCGCCCGAGGATTGTCGCGGGATCCGCATCCGCACGCAGATGAGCGAGCTGCACGGCGAGGTCTTCAAGGCACTCGGCTTCGAGCCGATCGCCTCGGACGTCAAGGAGTTCGTGGAGCAGATCGCCGGCGAGCGGTTCCAGGCTCAGGACAATCCCCTCACGAACATCTACAACTTCGGCGTTCACCACCACCATCGCTACATCACGCTCAGCGCGCACTTCTGGGGCGCGTCCGCCATGGTGTGCAATGCCGAGCACTACCGCGGCTGGCCGCGGGACGTGCAGGCCGCGGTGGATGCGGCGGCCCGCGAGGCTACCGCCTTTCAGCGGCAGCTCGCGGCCGCCGAGGACGAGGCGATCTTGAAGATGCTCGACCCGGCCCGGAACGACGTGATCCGGCTCACCGACGTCGAGCGCGCGGCGTTCATGCGCGCCGTGGAGCCGGTGCTGGCGAAGTATCGCCGGGAGCTCGATCCGACGCTGTTCGCCTACCTGGGCGTCTGACGCACCCCGGCGGCCGGCTCACCGGCCCTTCAGCTTCAGGTCCTCGTAGGGCGAGAGGTACGGATGGCCCGTGATCGTGGGCAGCTCCGCCATCCGCGATCCCACGCCGGTCAGGAACGCGGGCTCGACGATCGAGGCGAACATCGCCCGCTCGTACATGAGCTGCTGGATCTTGTGCAGCATCGCCTCGCGCCGCTTCCGGTCCATCTCCGCGGCCTGGTCACGGAAGAGCGCGTCGATGTCGGCGTACCCACCGTAGGACCGGATACCGGTCGAGAGCACGAACGCCTCGATCCGGGTCGCCGCGTTCCCGGCCGCCGCGCTCCCCACGCGGACCAGGTGCTTGAACGTCTTCTCCTGGTCCGCCTTGTAGAAGGCCGCGCGCTCCATCGGCTGGAGCCGCGCGCGGATCCCGACGGCCTGGAAGCCGTTGACGACGGCCTCGGCTTCGGGAGCGTACACGGCGTCGGTCGCCACCTCGCCGGCATCGAAGCCCTTCGGATAGCCGGCCTCGGCCAGGAGCTGCCGGGCGCGCGCCGGATCGAACGCATAGACCGGCGGGTTCCAGAAGAACTCGAAGTCATGCGGGATGATGCTCACGGTCGGCTTGCCGTAGCCGAGATACTCCGCCTCGTTGATCGCCTTGCGATCGATCGCGTGGTTGGCGGCGAGCCGCACGCGGCGATCGGACCACGGCGACTTCGGGTCCCACTGCTGGGTGAACGTGATCCACTCGGTGAAGGTCGGCAGCGTGGCCTTCAGCGTCAGCCCCGGCGTCCGCTTCAGCTCTTCGGCATTCGGTCCACGAATCGAGTACGCCACGTCGGTCTCGGCGCGCTTGAGCATCGCCAGCCGCGTCGACTCGTCGGGCACCGACTTGAAGACGAGGCGCTTCACCGCGGGCGTCTTTCGCCAGAAGCCGTCGTACGCCTCCAAGATCAGCTCGATGCCCGGGTTGAAGGACACGAACCGGTAAGGTCCGGCGCCGACCGGGAATTTCTTGAAGCCCTCGTCGCCGACCTTTTCCATGTAGCTCTTCGGGACGATCCAGGCGGCGCCGGTGGCCGGCGTCCCGTAGAACGTCATGAAGTCGGGCCACGGCTGCTTGAGGCGAAAGCGCACGCGGTGAGCGTCGACGACCTCCACCGCGGCGACCCGCGCCTTCAGGGTCGTGGCGCCGCCGCCCTTGTAGCGCTCGAAGGAGAACTTCACGTCCTCGGCGCCGAAGGGGTCGCCGGTCGGCGCGAACGGGTTGCCGGGCATCGGCTTCACCAGGGCGTCGTGGAGCGCGTAGAGCGTCATGAAGGGGGTGATGACCCCCGGCGTCTCCGCCGGATCGAACCAGGTCGGGGCCAGCGACACGTGCACGGCGATCGTGATCTGGCCTTCCGGCGCCGCCGGCGCCGGCACCGGCACCGCGAGCGCGACGGCCAGAGCGAGGAAAGCCACCGAAGCGAGCGAGACGCGACGAACCTTCACCGTTTCCTCCGTTCTATCGATCCTGCGCAGACCTGGTTGGCATGGTTGGGGGGGAACGCCTACGGCGGCAGCATACACTGTCCGCGAAGGACCGTATAATCCGGGTCCATGAACACTTCGGAGATTCTCCGCGACGCCCGCGCCGTCCTCGACGACACCATCCAGCTCCGCCGCCGCATTCACCGCCAGCCCGAGGTCGGCCTCTCGGTGCCGCGCACGCAGGCGGCCGTCCTCGAGGCCCTCGCGGGGCTGGGCCTCGACGTGGGGACCGGACAGCGCACGACGTCGGTGATCGCGCGCCTCACCGGGGCGCGGCCGGGGCCGACGATCCTGCTCCGCGCGGACATGGACGCCCTGCCGATGCAGGAGGAGACCGGGCTTCCGTTCGCCTCGGAGGTGAAGGGCGCGATGCACGCATGCGGCCACGACGCGCACACGGCGATGCTGGTCGGCGCGGCCCGTCTCCTGGCCGGCCGTCGCGACGCGCTCGCCGGCTCGGTGCTGTTCATGTTCCAGCCCGGCGAGGAGGGCTACCACGGCGCCCGGGTCATGCTCGAGGAAGGCCTGCTCGACCGCGGCGCGCCGCCGACCGCGGCCTTCGCGCTGCACGTGACGCATCGGCTCACTGCCGGCGCCATCTCGGCGCGCCCGGGGCCCGCGATGGCGTCCGGCGACACGATCCAGATCGCGGTGCGGGGCCGGGGCGGCCACGCGTCGGCGCCCCACGACTGCCTCGACCCGATCCCGATCGCGTGCGAGATCGTCCAGGCGTTCCAGACGCTGGTGACCCGCCGGGTCCACGTCTTCGATCCGGCGGTGGTGACCATCGCGAAGATCGAGGCGGGGACGACCCGCAACGTGATCCCGGACACCGCGAATCTGCTCGGCACGATTCGCACGGTCTCGGAAGCTACGCGCGAGCGCGTGCTCGAGGGCGTGCGGCGGGTCGCCGAGGGCGTCGCGTCCGCGCACGGCGCCGAGGTCGGGGTCGAGGTGACTCGCGGCTATCCGGTCACGGTGAACGACGTGGGCTTTGCCGGCTTCGCCCTCGACACCGCACGCGAGCTGATCGGCCCGGACGCCGTGCACACCGCGGGCTACCCGACGATGGCGAGCGAGGACTTCTCGTACGTGCTCCAGCGCGTTCCGGGCGCCATCGTGAACCTGAGCACGCGCCCGGCCGACGGCGCCGCGTTCCCGAACCACTCGCCGCGCATGCTCGTGAACGAGTCGGCGCTCGCCACCGGCATCGCCATGCACGTCGCCGTGGCGCTGCGGTTCTTCGCTCAGGGACGAGGGGGAGGCTGAGGGGGGCGTCCGCCCCCGGACGGCGCCTCCTTCTCGGCGGTGCGGATCGCCGCCGGACCGCCGTTCACCTTGACCCGCTGGCCGGTGTCCTTGAGCATCGCGCCGCTCCACTGGAACACCCAGTAGTCCTTCTCGACCATGTTGCCGACCAGAATCGTCTTGCCGTCCGGCGAGAAGACCACGCCCTGCGACCAGTGACCGATCGGCGCCTCTCCCACCCGCGACAGGGTCTTGCCGGTCACGCGGACGATGACGAGCTTGCCGGCGTCGTTGTAGAAGGGCGACTCCTTCGGGCGGTTGCTGCCGTTGTGAACGACGACGGCGACGACGGAGCTGTCCGGCGAGATCTTCAGCCCCTCGGCGGTGGCGCCGAGGACGCCGATCGTGTCGACGACGCGCGGCGGCTTCGCGGTCAGGTCGATGAGGCTGATGCTGTCGCTGTCGCCGGTGGCGCCGCCGGCCAGGCTCGCCACCACCGCGAAGGCGCCGTTCGACGCGACGTCGAGCACGATCGGGCGCACGCCGGCCGTCATGTCGCGGTTGGTGTACTCGACCTTCGCGCCATCGATCGAGAGCACGGAGATCTTGTTGTCGTTGCTTCGCGAGACGAGCGCGCTCTTACCGTCGGGCGTGATCGCCACCATGCCGCCGCCCGCCTTGGCGCCGCCGACCTCGACCGTGCCGGCCGGCGTCACCGTCTTGCCCTGGATGGTGAAGACCGACACGGTGCCGTCGACCAGATTGGAGACGAGCGCGAGCGTGCCCTGCCGGTTCACCGAGATTCCGGCGGCACCCATGCCCGCCTCGAGCGTCGCGATGACCTGCGGCGGATTGACGGTCAGATCGATCACGGTCACACGGTTGTCGGCCGTCTGTTTCGTCTTGTCGTTCGGGTCGACCTTGTTCGAGGCCGTGACGAGCGCCAGGCGCTCGTCCGCGGCGACGCCTTGAGGTCGATCACCGATACCGTGTCGGGCGGGGGATCGGGGACGACCGTCACGACGCCGTTCACGTTGACCACCTTGTTCTCGTTGCCGGACACGGCGAGCTGCGCATCGGCGCGCGCGGCGAGCGCGTGCGCCGCGAGCAGCGCAAGGCCGAGCGCGAGCGGTGTGTGTCGACGCAGCGTCATGGCGTCCTCCCGGTCCCGGATGGCGTGCCTCAGTCGGACTCGTCCTCTTCCGGCGACGGGTCCTCCCGCTCCACGAATGCGCGATTGGCGTCGGCCTTCCCGCGGAGATCGCTCAGGTCGGGCGCAAATCGCTCGAGCGTCTCCCCCCGCCGCATCACGAGCGCCGGCGGCACGACCAGATCGCGATCGCCGACGTAGCTGGGGCTCCGGTTCTGGCTGCGCGCCTGCGTCCACAGGACTACCGCGAGGATGACGAACGGGATCGTGACGCCGATGCCAAGCGCCAATCGCGCGCGCATCGGGCTCGCGTTGACGAGGTGGGCCGACAGCGCGATCGACACCGCGATCGCGACCAGCAGAGGACCGACGACGGGCGACAGGTGGAGCCCGAGCGCCCCGTTCACGACGTCGACCAGGCCGGTCACGACGGAGACCACCGCGTACGCCGCCGCCACGATCACCGCGTGGCGCACCCACCGGGACTCGCCGAAGGCGACCCGGCTCGCGAGCGCCCACAGCGCGATCCACACCGCGATCGCGACCAGCAGAGGACCGACGACGGGCGACAGGTGGAGCCCGAGCGCCCCGTTCACGACGTCGACCAGGCCGGTCACGACGGAGACCACCGCGTACGCCGCCGCCACGATCACCGCGTGGCGCACCCACCGGGACTCGCCGAAGGCGACCCGGCTCGCGAGCGCCCACAGCGCGATCCACAGCCCGGTGAGGCCGAGCAGGGCGAGCAGCGTCGTGACGAGCGCGGTCGAAAGCTCGCGCGGCTGCGTGGTGCTCGTCCAGACCTCGAACACGGTGACGGCAATGCTCACCACGGATCCGGCCGCGAGCGCCTTGAGCTCCGTGCCGCGCGACCACCAGGCCGATCCGCCCCGGTCCGCTCGCTCCGGGGCGACGACCTCGCGGGCCGTCCGCACGCGCAGGCGGGTGTGGCCGACGCGAAACACGCCGCCGTCCAGCTCCGCCGGCTCCCCGCCGTGCCGGCGCCGGCCGGCGATCTCGATTCCGTTGATGCTCTCGAGATCGGTGACCGTGACGCGGCCCTCGGCGTCGACGCTGATCCGGGCATGGACCGCGGCGACGAACGGATCGTCGAGCACCACATCACAGGCCACGCTGCGGCCGACGGTGCAGCGCGCCTCCCCGCCGACCGCGCCGAAGTGATAGCGCGTCCTCACGCGGTGATGGCCGCTGAGGACTTCGACGACCATCACGGCTTCCATTGCATCGCATCCAGGTAGGTCTTGGCGAACGCGAGCGCCCGCTCCGGCGCGACCCCGGTCACGATCAGGCTCGACAGGAACCCCTGCCGCGGCCCGTTCTTGCTGACGACCCGCACGTGGAGGTCGTAGATCCCGTCGAGCTTGCGGTAGGCGCGCAGGCAGACCGTCGCGTTGGCCGTGAAGCCGCCGAGCTCGACGTTGCGCTGCTTGCAGGCGAAGGGCGCGAGCTGCCGGCGGGAGCCGAACAGGTCGTCCGACCCCTTCGCCGCTTGCATCCCGTGGGCGAAGCGCCACGGATCGAGCGTGCGCGTGGTGAACACCTGGTGCTGGAACGAGAGCCCGCCCGGCTGGAGGTTGCGGCCGAGGTAGAGTGACGACTTCGCGTCGCACCCGATGCGCTCGACGCTCACGGGCTGGTCGGGCGCGGGGTCGCCGGCGGCCCGGCACTCGACGAAGGCCGCCGGCTTCGACGGCAGCTCGTACCCGTGATGATTCTGGGTCGGGAGCTTGGGGCCGAGCGCGGCCAGCATCGCGTCGGAGTGCGCGCGCACCTGGCGCGCGACCTCATCGCGCGCCTGCCGGACGTCGAGCGGTGGCTTGCTCGCGCCCGCGAGCAGGCCCACCGCGTGCTCGGCGGGAACCAGGAACGCGACGAGCTGCGACGCCCGGTAGCCGGCGACGTTGACCCCGATCACGTTGCCGGCGCCGTCGAGCCCCGGCCCTCCGGACATGCCGGCGTTGAGCGCGCCCGAGTAGTGAACGCGCGGCTCGAACGAATCCTCGACCCGCCCGTTGCTGATCCCCTCGGTGATCGTGAGGCCCACGTCGAGCGGAAAGCCGACCGAGTAGGCGCGCTCGCCACCGATGGCCGCGTTCGGCCGAAGCCGGAGCGGCGGCGGCGCGAGGCCTTCGGCATCGACGAGAGCCAGGTCGTGGCGGACATCGATCGCGCGCACAGTTACGCGGCCGGTGGCGCCGGCGGCCGTCCGGTATTCGAGTCGGTACTTCTCGGGATAGAGGACGACCTCGCTCACGACGTGCCAGTTGGTGACGAACACGCCCCGGTGGCCGATCGCGAAGCCGCTGCCGTGAAATGCCTCGGCCATGTTCGTGCCGAAAAACCCCTTGATCTGGATTACCGAGGGGCGCACCCGGTCGAGGATGACGCGCGCGGCGGTCGAGGCGGTCGCCGCCGACGGCACGGGCTGAGACCGCGCGTCGGCTTCGCCGGCGGGCAGCCGGCTCTGGGCGGCGCCGCAGGTGACGCCGAGGAGGACCAGCGCGATGCCCCGGGCGACGGCGCGGCCCGGCGGGCCCGCCCGATTCATCGCCGTCGGGGCGCGGCTACTTGATCAGGCCGTAGAACTTCCCGGCGTTCTCGCACGTGATCTTGCGGACCACGTCGGCCGGCAAGTGGCCGAACTGCTCCTCGATGTACTTCGACGACTCCGGCCACACACCGTCGGTGTGCGGGTAGTCCGACGCCCACATGAGCGTCTCGGCGCCCATCTCGTGGATCATCTGGGTGCCGATGCGATCGAACTGGAACGTCGCCTTGCACTGGCGCCGCCAGTAGTCGCTCGGCTTCATCGTCAGGCCGAGGTCGCGGAAGCGATCCTCCCACTCGAAGTCCATGCGATCGAGCGCGTACGGGATCCAGCCGATGCCGCTCTCGCCGAAGGAGATCTTCAAGTTCGGGTACCGCTCCAGCACGGCGGAGCCGATGATCGCGGACAGGATGTTGACCAGGTTCATCTGGAAGCCACAGACGCCCTGGAACAGCGCGGCCCGGCGGGCGAGCGGGGTGGTCGCCTTCTCGCGGACGCTGGCCGGCGTGCTCGGGAACGTGTGGAAGTGCAGCGGCAGGTTCACTTCGTTGACGGCCTGCCAGAGCGGCTCCCACGCGGGATGCCACATGGGATCCATGTCCCACGAGCAGGAAAGCTCGAGCCCCTTCAACCCCATCTTGGCAACGCGCCGAACCTCTTGCACAGCGGCGTCGATGTCCCCGTAGGGCAGGCAGGCCAGGCCGATCTGCCGGTCGGGATAGTGCCGGCAGAAGTCCTTCAGCCAGTCGTTGTAGATGCGGAACATCTCCTTCGCCGCCTCGTGATCGTTCAGCCGGGTGGCGGCGCCGAGGATGCCGAAGATGACCTCGGCCTGCACGCCGTCGAGCTCCATGTCCTTGATCCGGAGGTGCGGATCGGTCGGCCGCCGGATGCCCTTCTTGCCGTCCTCGTACAGCCCGACCGCGGCCATCTTGTCGACGCGGTAGTTCTGGCCGGGGACCAGCTTCTGGCCGCCCGGACCGACGCCACCGACCAGGCCGAACGATGTGCCGTTCTTGCAGGTCCAGTGGGGACCGTCCGGGCCGTCGACGACGAACGGCATGCGCTCGCGCAACGCCGCCGACGCGTTGGCGGTGAACAGGTCGTTGGGGATCCAGGGCATGTCGATGTGACAGTCGGCGGAGATCCGAGAATATTGCATCGCGTCCTCCTCTCGAGGATGCTGCGCCCCCATCCTACTACAAGACCGAGCGCACCAGTCCGCCATCGACCAGGATCGTGGTGCCGGTGATGTAG
>QHSM01000309.1 GCA_003221595.1 Candidatus Rokuibacteriota bacterium
GGCTCGAACACCGGTCCCTGACCGTCGAGGAGCGGGAAGCTCACTCGCGGCAGCTTCTCCCAGCGGCTCTGGAGCATGGCGTTCACGGCCGCCAGGTTGGCGTAGAACTCCTCGCGTTCCCTGACCGCGCGCTTGACGATCGGCGTGATCAGGCAGTCGACCGTCTCGCGCGCGCGCGCGGCGCCCTCGGCCAGCGGGACCACGGTGACGCCGAGCTCGCCGAGGAAACGATGGAGCAGACGCCCCACCGAGTCCTGGAGCAGGATCGCCGGCAGGCCCACCCGCTGCAGCACGCCGTGCCCCAGATCCTTCGCGTCCGAGTAGAGCTGAGCCTTGAGCCACTCGACGTGCTGGCGGTTCTCCTGGTCCTTCCACCAGTCGCGGATCAGCCGCTTGCCGAAGTACCGGATGGCCGCGTAGTACCTGTCGCCCTTGAAGAACTTCTGGGCGATCCCGCGCCACGAGTAGAACTTCGCCATCGCGTCGATCGCCCCGACCTGCAGCTCGTAAGGGGTCATCCGGCGCGGCTGATGGACGACGTGGTGGCCGTCGTAGAACTGCCAGTTCTTGCTGATGACGTACTTGTCGCCGTGCGCGTAGAGCTGCTCCCAGTCCGGCGAGCCGGGGATGGGCGTCAGGATCATGAACTGAATCGAGTCGATGTCGTTTTTGAGCGCGAACTCGGCGGTGGCCTCGATCGTCTCGACGTCGTCCTCGTCCGAGCCGACCACGAACATGCCGTGGATCCGGATGTCGTGGGAATGGAAGCGCTCGATGGACCGCTCGATCTTGGCCAGATCCTGCTTCTTCTGGAAGAGCTTGAGCGTCCGCGGATTGATCGACTCGAACCCGACGTAGACGTTGAAGCAGCCGGAGTCCTGCATCAGCTTCAGAAGCTCCGGGTCGTCGACGGTCTCGGTGCGGACCTGCGCACCCCACCTCGGCGCGAGATCGCGGTCGATCATGCCTCGCAAGAGGTCTTTGCAGCGCTTCTTGTTCGCGGTGAAGATGTCGTCGGCGAAGAACGTGTACGTGCTGTGCTTGTGGACCTCGAGCTCCTGCAGGACACGCTCGATCGAGTGGGTGCGGAAGGCGTGCCCGTACATGCCGGGCACCGAGCAGAAGGTGCACGAGAACGGGCAGCCCCGCGACGTGGCGACCGAGACGACCCCGCCCGGCGTCCAGCCCGTGATGAGGTGGTAGTCCGGGATCGGATTGACGTCGAGGTTGGGGATCTTCGGGCGCTCCGGCAGATGCACGGGCCGGCCGTCGACCAGGTACGAGAGGTTCTTGATCTGCTCGAATCCGTGACCGGCCTGGATCGCCTCGACCAGCTCCTGGAACGCGAACTCGCCCTCGCCCCGCACCACGAAATCCGCGTGCGCGAGCCCCTCCTCGGGCAGGAAGCTCACGTGCGTGCCCCCCAGCACCGCAACCCCCCCGGCCTCGCGCACCGTGTCGGCGAGCCGGTACGACTGGGGCGCCGTGGAGGTGATCGCCGAGATCGCGACCAGGTAAGCCGAGAGGACCTCCTTCATGTCGATCGCGTGGATGTCCTCGACGTACACGCGCACGTCGTAGCCCTTGGCGCGCATGATCGTCGCCAGGAGCACCGAGCCGAGACGGGGGATACAGATCCGGCTGTAGATGTGCAGGTGCGTGGATTTCGGCTCGACGAACACAAGCTTCTTGAGCGCGCGTCTCATCGGCGAGATCTCCTCCGGAGCGGCTCAGTGGTGAAGGGCGCCCTCGATCTTTCCGCTCACGCTACATCGTGGTCGCCGGCAAGTCAAACCCCCGGCTCCCCCAGATCTGGGGGAGCGGGAGTGCCCGAAGCCCCCACATATGGTGAATTTGCCTTGACAGGGTCAGGCCGGGTCACTAGCATGCCGAGCAGAGGCAACGCGAGCGTGCCCGACGGAGGGAGGTGACGCGGTGGCGAAGAAGAAGGCGACCAAGAAGAAAAAGAAGTAGGGTCCACGCGGCGCCCGGCCCTGTCCGCTCAGTGACAGGGCCGCGCTTTCTGCGTCGCTGCTTATCGGTGGGCTATCGCTTCACCGGTTGTTTCGCCGGCTTCGCCGCGATCGGCTTGGCCTTGTCGTCGCGCTGGAGGCCCTTCACCTCTTCGACGAACTGGCCGATGTCCTTGAACTGCCGGTACACCGACGCGAATCGCACGTAGGCGACCGGATCGAGCCGCGTCAGGTGCTCCATGACGACCCGCCCGAGCTCCTCGCTGCTGACCTCTTTCTCCGCACGCTCGTGGAGCTGGGCTTCGATGTCGACGACGACGTCGTCGACCGCCTGGACCCCCACCGATCGCTTCTCGCACGCCTTGAGAATCGAGCCGCGGAGCTTCTGCCGATCGAACGGTTCTCGCCGCCCGTCGCGCTTGACCACGTGGGGCAGGACGTCCTCGATGTATTCGTAGGTCGTGTAGCGCCGGTGGCACTTGAGGCACTCGCGGCGTCGCCGGATGAACTCGCCCTCCCGTCCTACCCGCGAGTCGACGACCCGATCCTCCGTGTGACCGCAGAACGGGCATTTCATCGGGCCGCCCCTCCTCTCACGCCGGCACCGGCCATCGCGCCTGTCCCGGTCTCAGTGGGTTCTGTCCTGGTAGAGCGGAAACCGGCTCGTCAGTTCCTGCACTTCTCCGCGCACCGTCGCCTCGACCGAGGACGATCCGAGATTCGACAGCACGCGATCGATGAGGCGCGCGATCTCCTTCATCTCCGCCTCGCCCATACCGCGCGAGGTCACCGCCGGCGTGCCGACGCGGACGCCGCTGGTCACCATCGGGCTCTTCGTCTCGAACGGTACGGTGTTCTTGTTCACGGTGATCCAGGCCCGGTCCAGCGCCTCCTGAGCGTCCTTCCCGGTGATGCCACGGCTCGTGAGGTCCATCAGCATGAGGTGCGTGTCGGTGCCGCCCGAAACGAGCCGGTAGCCGCGCTCCAGCAGCGCCGCCGCGAGCGTCGAGGCGTTCTTCACGATCTGCTTCTGGTATTCGCGCCACGCCGGCGTCGAGGCCTCGTGAAACGCGACCGCCTTGCCGGCGATCACGTGCATCAGCGGGCCCCCCTGCACACCCGGCATGACCGTCTTGTCGAGCGCCTGCGCGTGCTCGGCCCGGCACAGGACCATTCCGCCGCGCGGGCCGCGGAGCGTCTTGTGCGTCGTCGTCGTGACGAAGTCGGCGATGCCGATCGGCGATGGGTGCAGGCCGGCCGCGACCAGCCCCGCCGGGTGCGCGATGTCGGCCATCAGCGCCGCGCCGACCTCGCGGGCGATGTCGCGAAACGGCGCGAAGTCGATGGCGCGCGGAAACGCGGAGCCGCCGGCGATGATCATCTTCGGCCGGTGCTGCCGCGCCAGGTCGCGGACCTGATCCAGATCGATCCGCTCGGTGTCCTTGCGCACGCCGTACGCGACGATCGTGTAGAACTTGCCGGAGTAGTTCACGGGGCTGCCGGCGGTCAGGTGCCCGCCGTGCGAGAGGTTGGGTCCCAGCACGGTGTCCCCGGGCTTGAGGAGCGTGAAGTAGACCGCCATGTTGGCCTGAGCTCCCGAGTGGGGCTGCACGTTGGCGTGCTCGGCCCCGAAGAGCTCCTTGGCGCGGCTGATCGCGAGCTCCTCGACGACGTCGACGATCTCGCAGCCGCCGTAGTAACGCCGGCCCGGGTAGCCCTCGGCGTACTTGTTGGTGAGGACCGAGCCGACCGCCTCGAGCACGGCGGCCGACACAAAATTCTCCGAGGCGATCAGCTCGAGGTTTCGATGCTGGCGCTGTGCCTCCGCGCGCAGCGCCTTGGCGATCTCGGGATCGACGTCAGCGAGCTTGCTCATCCGGCGTCTCCTGACCTCGCGCGCGATCGAGCGCGACGATCTTGTCGACCCGCCGGGCGTGCCGGCCCTCCTGGAACTTCGCCCCCAGCCAGGTCTCGAGAATCTCGATTGCGGCCTCGCGCGCCGTGATGCGCGCGCCCATCGCGAGAATGTTCGCGTCGTTGTGCTCGCGGCTCATGCGCGCGCTGAACGCGTCGGTGCACGCCGCGGCGCGGACGCCGACCAGCTTGTTGGCGGCCATCGCCATCCCGATGCCCGTTCCGCACACGAGCACGCCGCACGTGGCCTTTCCGGCGACCACCGCCGAGCCCACCGCGGCGGCGTAGTCCGGGTAGTCGACCGACTCGGTCGACTGCGTGCCGAGGTCCACGACGTCGTAGCCGTGGCCGATGAGCCACGCCTTGAGATCTTCCTTGAGGGGGAACCCGGCATGGTCGGCGCCCAAGCCCACGACCGTCATATCGGCACCATATCGGTTGTGGCTTCGGCGTGTCAAGCTACCTAGATCATGGGGATTTCGCCTCCCGGGCGGATTCCCCGGCGGCGCGGACCCGGCTCAGAGCTCGATCTGCTGGCGGTCGGCGGCGACGGCGCACCGCCAGCCGAGCTGCTGCTCGATCGCGTCGCGAAGGGCGGCGGCGGCCGAGGGCTCGCCGTGCACGCAGTAGGTCATCGCCGGGGGCCGAGCGAAGCCGCGAAGCCATCGGATGATCTCCGCCTGGTCCGCGTGGGCCGACAGGGCGTCCGTGGTCATGATGGCGGCGCGTACGGAGACGTCCTCGCCGAAGATCCGGAGCTTCGCGGCGCCGTCCCGGAGCTGCCGGCCGCGCGTCCCGGCCGCCTGATAGCCGACGAACAGCACCGTCGTCCGCTCGTCGGGCAAGCGATGGCGGAGGTGATGAAGGATGCGGCC
>QHSM01000310.1 GCA_003221595.1 Candidatus Rokuibacteriota bacterium
CGGCGCCCGGCTGACGCTGGCCGCCATCGCCGACACCGATCTCACGCGGGCGCGCGAGGGGCTCGACCTCAAGAGCCTGCCGTTGACCGGCGACGCGGCCCAGGTCCTCACCGCTCCCGCGATCCACATCGTGATCGAGCTCGTCGGGGGCCTCGAGCCCGCGCGCACGTTCATCCTGCGCGCGCTGACGGCCGGCAAGCACGTCGTCACCGCCAACAAGGCCTTGCTCGCCCATCACGGCGCCGAGCTGTACGAGGAGGCGCGCCGGGCGGGCGTGAGCCTGGGCTTCGAGGCGGCGGTGGCGGGCGGCATCCCGCTGATCCGCGCCGTCAAGGAAGGGCTCGTCGCCAATCGGGTGCTGTCGCTGGCCGGCATCGTCAACGGGACCTGCAACTACATCCTGAGCAAGATGACCGACGAGGGCCTGGACTTCTCGCTGGTCCTCAAGGAGGCGCAGGCCCACGGCTACGCCGAGGCCGATCCCACGCTCGACATCGAGGGCATGGACTCGGCGCACAAGCTGCAGATCCTCGTGGCGCTGGCCTTCCGGACCTTCGTCGATCTCAAGCACATCCACACCGAGGGCATCACCCGCGTCACCGCGCAGGACATCGAGTACGCGCGGGAGCTCGGCTACCGGATCAAGCTCCTGGCGATCGCCAAGGCGACCGCCCCGGACGGGGCCGCCGGCAGCGGTGTGGAAGTCCGGGTGCATCCGACGATGATCCCGGCCGCGTCGCCGCTGGCGGCGGTGTCCGGCGTCTTCAACGGCATCTCCCTGACCGGCGATGCCGTGGGTGATCTCATGTTCTACGGGCGCGGGGCGGGCCAGATGCCGACCGCGTCCGCGGTGCTGTCGGACGTCGTCGAGATCGCCCGGCGCATCGCGCACGGCATCCCCTCGCTCCCCCTCGAGCTGCCGTCGGTCGGCCCGGCCGCGATGCCGCTGACGCCGATCGAGGCGATCCGCTGCTGCTATTACTTGCGCGTCACCGCCCAGGACAAGCCCGGCGTGCTCTCGCGAGTGGCGGGCATCCTCGGCGAGCACGACATCTCGATCGCCAACGTGATCCAGAAGGGCCGCGGAGTCCGCGAGGCCATCCCCGTGGTCATGCTGACCCACGAGGCGCGCGAGCGAGACATGCGCGCCGCGCTGGCGAAGATCGACCGGCTCCGGGACGTCGCCGCCGCGACGATGATGATCCGCGTGGAGGGCGGCGCGGCGTGAAAGCCTGGCGTGGCGTGATCGAGGAGTACCGGGACTTCCTGCCGGTGACCGACAAGACCCCGATCGTCACGCTGTTCGAGGGCAACACGCCGCTGGTCCCCGCGCCGCGTCTGGCCGAGGCGACGGACGCGCGCATGGAGATCTATCTCAAGTGCGAGGGGTTCAATCCGACCGGCTCGTTCAAGGACCGCGGCATGACGGTCGCCATCTCGAAAGCGCTCGAGATGGGCTCGCGCGCCGTCATCTGCGCCTCGACCGGTAACACCTCGGCCTCGGCGGCCGCCTTCGCGTCGCGGGCGGGCATCCGCGCGTTCGTCATGGTGCCGAAGGGCGCGGTGGCGCTGGGCAAGCTTTCGCAGGCGGCGATCCACGGCGCCCGGGTCCTCACCGTCGAAGGCAACTTCGACCAGGCGCTGACGATCGTGCGCCAGATCGCCGAGCGTCACCCCGTCACGCTCGTGAACTCGGTGAACCCGTTCCGCCTCGAGGGGCAGAAGACCGGAGCCTTCGAGGTCTGCGACCAGCTCGGCCGCGCGCCGGACTATCACCTGATTCCCGTCGGCAACGCCGGGAACATCACCGCGTACTGGCGCGGCTACCGCGAGTACCACCGGGCGGGCCGCGTGACGGAGCTGCCGCGGATGGTCGGCTTCCAGGCGGCGGGCGCCGCGCCGATCTACGAGAACCGGGTCATCGAGGAGCCGCGCACGGTCGCCACCGCGATCAAGATCGGCAATCCCGCATCCTGGGGCCCGGCGCTCGAGGCGATGCAGGACTCCCGCGGCTGGATCGACATCGTGACCGACGAGGAGATTCTCCGCGCCTATCGCCTGCTGGCTCGCGAGGAAGGCATCTTCATGGAGCCGGCGTCGGCGGCGACCGTGGCCGGATTGTTCAAGTCGGTCAAGGCAGGACGCTTCGAGCCCGGGTCGACCCTCGTCCTCACCCTGACCGGCCACGGGCTGAAGGACCCGGACACCGCGCTCGAGTCGTCGTCGCGCCCCACGGCGGTGCCGCCGCAAATCGACGCCGTCCTGGCCCAGCTCGGACTCTGAGCCGCCTCAAGGTCGCCCTCGGCGTCGCGATCAGCGTCGCTCTGCTCGTCTATCTCTTCCGCGGCGTCGATCTGGCCGAGCTCGGCCGTCAGCTTCGGAGCGCGCACTGGGGCTGGGTGTTGCTCGCCACCGCGATGTCGCCGCTCCAGATCTGGGTGCGCGGGCGGCGGTGGTGGTACCTCTTTCCCCCGAGCTCGAACCCGCCGCCGCTCACCCCCGCGATGATGATCGGCTACATGGCGAACAACGTGCTCCCGCTCCGCGCCGGCGAGGTCGTGCGGATCTACGTGGTCGCCCGGCGGTGGAGCGCGGCCGGCGCGCCGGAGCGCATCCACCCCTTCTGGACGACGCTGGCGACGCTCGTGGTCGAGCGCGTGCTGGACAGCCTCGCCGTCGTGCTGATCCTCGCGATCCTGGTCCTGCTCGTTCAGGTGCCGCGGTTCCTCGAGATGGCGGCGCTGGTCGTGCTGGCGATCGACCTCGTCGGCATCGCGGTCCTCGTCGCGCTGGCCGCGGCGCCGGACGCCTGCGTCCGCCTCGTGGCGCGGCTCGTGGGGCGCTGGCCGAGCCTCCATCGTCGCCTGCTGAACATCTTCCAGACGTTCGTCCACGGTCTCGACGGAATCCGGGCCCCGTCGCACGCGGCACCGCTGGTCGCCTGGACCGCGGCCGTCTGGCTCGCGCCGGCGCTGGCCGCGTGGACGATGCTGCTGGCGCTGGACCTCCACCTGCCCTTCATCGCGGGCTGGGCGGTGCTCGCGTTCGTCGGACTCGGCATCTCGATCCCGTCCGCTCCGGGCTACGTCGGCGTCTTCCACGCGGCGGCGGTGCTCGCGGTCGGGCTCTTCGGCGTCTCGCATTCGGCGGCGGTCGGCTACGCCCTGCTTTTCCACGCGAGCCAGATCCTGCCGGTCACGCTCCTCGGCTGGCTCTACCTCCTCCGCGAGCAGGTGAGCCTCACCGAGGCCACCCACGCGCCTGCGCAGCGTCCGTCGTGAGCCGGCGCCGCCCGCCTCTGGCGCTCCCGAGCTTTGCGATGCGCCGACGCGTCGTGTAGGCTTCGGCAAGCATGGGGCTGTTCGTCCAGAAGTTCGGAGGATCGTCCGTCGCCGACGCGGAGAAGATCGCGAACGTCGCGCGCCGGGTCGCCGAGAGCGCGCCCGGCAACCAGATGGTCGTGGTCGTCTCCGCGATGGGCAAGACGACCGACGGGCTTCTGGCGCTCGCGCGCCAGATTTCCTCGGCGCCCGAGCTGCGCGAGATGGACATGCTGCTCTCCACCGGCGAGCAGGTGACGATCGCGCTGCTGGCCATCGCCCTCCAGGCCCGCGGGCTCAAGGCGCGCTCCTTCACCGGCCCCCAGGTCGGCCTGCGAACGGATCGCGCGCACACCCAGGCCCGCATCACCCAGATCGACGCCGATCGGGTGCGCCGGTCGCTCGACGCGGGCGAGATCGCGGTCGTGGCCGGATTCCAGGGGCTCTCGGATCAGGACGAGATCACGACCCTGGGACGCGGCGGCTCCGACCTCACCGCCGTGGCGCTGGCGGCCGCGCTAAAGGCGGACGTGTGCGAGATCTACACCGACGTCGACGGTGTCTACACCGCCGACCCGAACATCGTCCCCGACGCCCGCAAGCTGGCGCGCGTCGCCTACGACGAGATGCTCGAGCTGGCGAGCCTCGGCGCGAAAGTC
>QHSM01000195.1 GCA_003221595.1 Candidatus Rokuibacteriota bacterium
TGCCTTCGATGGCCGTTTGCTCGGCGCCCAGCCGGTCGAACGGCTTGAACAGCCGGTCCATCATCCCGAGCCCGATCCCTCCACCGGTATCGGTCACGGTGAGGCACATCCGGCCCGGTGGGCCGTCTTCGCACGCGACGCGAACTGTGCCGCCTTCCTTGTTGTACTTGACGGCGTTCGAGAAGAGGTTCAGCAGCACCTGCTGCAGGCGCTGACGATCGGCGGTGACATAGCGATCAGTCGACCCGACCTCGATGATCTCGATACTCCGGTTCGTCGCCTGAGGCCGAATCAAGTCAACCGCTGCGCGCAGCACTTCGTCGACCGAAACGGATTCCGGGGACAGCGCCAGCTTGCCGGCTTCGATGCGCGCGAGGTCGAGCACCTCGTTGATGAGGCCGAGCAGGTGGCGCCCGCCCTTGAGGATGTGGTCGACGCTCTCGCGTTGCTCGACTCCCTGGACCTCGAGCTCGAGCAGTTGCGCGAAGCCGATGATGCCGTTCAGGGGTGTCCGGAGCTCGTGGCTCATGCGCGACAGGAAGTCGCTCTTCGCCCGGTTGGCACGCTCGGCTTCCTCTTCCGCTCGTCGGCGGTCCACGATCTCGCTCTGGAGCTGCGCGTTGGCGGATTTCAGCTCGAGTGTTCGCTCCTCGACCCGCCGCTCGAGCTCCTCGGCCTGGCGCTGCACGCGTTCCAGGAGTCGGGCTTGGGCGAGCGCAATGGCAAGCTGCGCGGCCACCTCCTGGGCGATGCTGACCTGGTCGGCGGAGAACGCGCTCGACGCTCCACCGAAGCTGACTGCACCGATCAGCTCGCTCCCCACGATCATGGGGACAACCATGTACGTGTGGACGCCCGACGCCAGCAGCGCCTCGGTATGCGAGTCACGCGGCAGCGAGGCGGTGTCGACCACCTGCAGTTCTCCGCGTCGCAAGCCATCGCCGGCTGCGAGATCGAAGAGATTCACGATCGCCCGCGGAACACCCAGCAAGTCGCGCAACCGCGGGAGGACTGCCTCCGCGATCTCCGCCGGCGCCTTGGTTGCGATCAGCGCTCGGTCGATCTGGTGAAGGAGCTGAAGACGGTCCGAGGATCTGGCCAGGGCGGCCGCGGTCCGTCGCTCGCTTCGAAGCGCGAACGCTCCGAGCCCGGCCAGCGTCGCCGCCAGCACGAACCCGACCGCCGCGGACACGAGGATCAGGGTGCGCGTCCGCTGCAGCAGGGCATTCTTCGTGCGGTGGACCACGACGCCCCAGCCGAGCGAGGGCAACCAGCGATACGCGGAGAGATTGACCTGATCGTCGACGGGGTTGACCAGCTCCGCCGTCCCATCCCGGCCCTCGAGCAACCGCCGAACCACGGGGACGCTCAGGTAGTCCGTCAGGTGCTGCACGCCGACCCGCGTGCGATGGAAGACGAGTTGGCCCTTACGGTCCACGACGAAAACGTCGCCCCCGGGGATCTGGATCGGTAGCAGCCATCCGCGCAGCACATCAAGGCGCTGGACGGACGCGATGATACCGATGACCCGTCCGTCGACATCGTGAATCGGCACGGCGAGGGCCACCGCCGATGCGTGGCCGATGTCGGTCTGGTAGATCTCGGACATGTACGGCTGCCAGGACGCGCTGACTCCGCGGTACCAGTCCCGGAAGGCATAGCTGCGCCCGTAGATCTCCGGCGTCTCCGGCTCGGTCGCCCACACGATGCCGGCTGGGTCGGCGAGGAACACTCGGTCGAGCTCCGGGAAGGCCTGATGCAGCTGGCGCAGATGGACCAACGCTTCTTTCGCATCGAGGCGTTTGACGCTCTCACGGAAACGGAAGCGCCCGGCATAGGAGCGTAGAACGTCAAGGTACCCCTGTTCGCGCGCCTCGATCGAGGCCGCGACGCTACGGGCGATGGCGTCGTTTTGAGCGAGGTACTCACCTTCCTCGACTGCGATGGCCCGAGCGAAAAACAGCCCGACTCCGACGAAGATGACGAGAAGGAGCGTGGCAACGACCGCGTAGAACCACCGTGTGCCGTGACGCGGCCGGAACTGTTTTACCCAGACTTTCGACCGAGAGAACAAGTAGGATGCCGGGTCGCTAGGAGCCGGGTCCGGGGGCATGATTCCATGGAAGCATGCCGCGCGTTGCCGGACCAAGCCTTATAGGGCGGGAAAATCGAGCGGCCTTCGCTCTCGTAGGGCCCTCTCAACTGAAAGACGGCGGGTGCTTCCAGATGCTCTCGAAGCGCCCGTTTTCATTGGGCACGAAAACGCTGAGCGAATCACACCGCCCGTCGGCGCGACCCGGACATACCAGCGCGGTTCGCAATCGGGCACAATCTGCGCGTCAGAAGCCTCGCGGCACGCGTCCCGCAACCGCTCGTATCTTGCGGGGCGCCGCCAGCCACATCGCGCCCGCCGACACGGCGCTGACGGCGATCGCGATCCAGAACGCGAGCACGTAGCTGCCCGTGCGGTCGTGCAGGACGCCGGCGACCCAGGGTCCGATGGCGCCGCCGACGATCGAGGCTAGACTGAGCGTGCCGAAGATCGCCCCGTAGTGCTTGCCCTCGAACAGCTCCGCCGGGATCGCGCCGAAAACCGATGCGAGCCCGTAGCCGAGCACGCCCTGCGCCGCCACCATCAGATAGAGGAGCGCGGGCGTTGGATGCTCGCGCATGGCCAGCAGCAGCCCGTAGGTGCCCATGAAGCCGACGCACGACAGGGTCCACACCCATTCGCGTCCGATCCGGTCGGAGAGGTGGCCGAGCGCGATCTGGCCGACGATGCCGGTGAAGCCGACGAGCCCGAGCGCGCCGGCCGCCACCGCGGGCGTGAAGCCGATCTCCATCAGATATTTCGTCTGGTGCACCTGCACGGCGTACCAGGCGAAGAGACCGGCGGCGAAGGCGACGGCGACCCACCAGAAGCGCGCGGTTCGCATCGCGCGCCGGAGCGTCCAGTCCACCGCCGCCCAGGCGTGATCGACGATGTTCGAGGGATTTCGGGCGCCCCGCGCCGTGGTGTCGGACGTGAGGTCGCCGTCGGGCAGGAGCCCCATGTCCTCGGGCCGCCGGCGCGTGAGCACGTTGAGCGGTGCGAGCGTCACGAGGACGAGCGCCGCCATCGCGATACACGCCGTGCGCCAGCCCGCTCCGGCGATCAGCCCCTGCAGCCACGGCAGGATGACGATCGCGCCGACGCCGACACCGGAAAACGCGATGCCGATCGCGAGCCCGCGCCGGCGCACGAACCAGTTCGGCAGGAAGAGCGCGTGCCCTGTGTAGCCCAGGCATACGGTGCCGCCGGCGACGAGCACGCCGAGCGTCAGGTAGAGATGCCAGGGAGCGCTGGTGCGCGGGGCCAGCCCGAGGCCCGCGCACACGAGCGCCACGCCGAGCAGCATGACGGCGCGCGGGCCGCGCCGGTCCATGAGGCGGCCGAGGAACGGGCCGAGAAGCGCCGAGACCAGGAAGCCGAACGAGAACGCGCCGGCGGTGAGGCCGCGCGGCCAGCCGAACTCGTCGAGGATCGGCGGAAACAAGAGCGAGAAGGCGGTGCGCGCGTTGACGCCGACGCCCATGGTGACGAACGCGATCGCGACGACGGGCCAGCCGTAGAAGAATGGAAGGGCGAGTCGCAGGCCGTCGCGGGGCTGGGGCCCCGCCGGCCGAGACGAGCGAAAGTGTGAAGGGCGCACGGTTTCGAGCCGCCAGATTCTACTGTATTATCCGCTTCTACTCCTGAGGAGGCGAGCGATGCTGGGTGACATCGTCGAGCTGACCGTCGTGGTGCGCGATCTGGACGCCGCGGTCGAGCGGTTCACGCGTCTCTTCGGGCTGAAGGTCCACCATCGCGCCGAGTCCACGGAGTTCGGATTCAAGAACGCGATCCTCCCGACGGGCATCGGCCACATCGAGCTCCTGCAGCCGACCGATCCCGACAAGGCGGTCGGCCGCTTCCTGGCCAAGCACGGCGAGGGGGTCTATCTGGTCGGCTTCGAGTGCCGGGACATTCCGGGGAGCGTCGAGCGGTTGAAGCAGGCCGGGGTCCGGGTCGACGGCCGCCGCGCCGACGTCGCCTGGGTGCATCCGCAAGATACGCACGGGCTCTTCGTCGAGCTGCGCGAGCGCGAGAGCTACGCGTGAGCATGCAGACCTTCCGCTTCGCGCTGGGCGAGCTGCCGCCGACGGCCGAGGCGCTGCGCGCCGAGGTGCGCGAGTTCCTCCGCCGCGAGCTGGGCGACACTCCGCCGGTGCTGCGCGCGCACTCCTGGGGCGGCTTCGACCGCGCGTTCAGCCGCAAGATGGGCGCGCGCGGGTGGATCGCGATGACGTGGCCGAAGCGCTACGGCGGTCACGAGCGGAGCGCGCTCGAGCGCTACGTGGTGCTCGAGGAGATGCTCGCCGCCGGCGCCCCCGTGTCCGCCCACTGGATCGCCGACCGGCAGTCCGGTCCCCTGCTCCTCCGCTTCGGCACCGAGGCGCAGCGCGAGAAGTTCCTCCCGGCGATCGCGCGCGGCGAGCTGTCGTTCGCGATCGGGATGAGCGAGCCCGACTCGGGCTCCGACCTCGCGTCGCTGCGCACGCGCGCCGAGCGCGTCGCCGGGGGCTACCGGGTCAACGGCACGAAGGTGTGGACGAGCAACGCGCACCTGGCCGACTACATGATCGCGACCTTCCGCACGCATCACGATCCGGCCAGGAAGCACGAGGGGCTCACGCAGTTCCTGGTCGACACGAAGCTCCCGGGCATCACGATGAGCCCGATCATCGACCTGGCCGGCTCGCACCACTTCAACATGGTCGTCTTCGAGGACGCGTTCGTGCCCGAGGACATGCGGGTCGGCGAGGAAGGCGCGGGCTGGAAGCAGGTGACGACCGAGCTCGCCTTCGAGCGCAGCGGGCCGGAGCGCTACCTGTCGAGCTTCGCGCTGCTGCTCGAGCTGATCCGCGCCGTGTCGAAGGACCCGGGCGAGCGCGCCGCCGCCACCGTCGGCCGCCTGGTCGCGCACCTGACCACGCTCCGGCAGATGTCGCTCTCGGTCGCTCTCATGCTCGAGGCGGGCGAGAATCCGAATCTCGAGGCGGCGGTGGTCAAGGACGTCGGGACGACCTTCGAGCAGGAAGTGCCCGAGGTGGTCCACGCCCTGCTCGGCATCGAGCCCACGATCGACTCGGGAAGCGACCTGCAGCAGGTGCTCGGCTTCCTCATGCAGCGGGCGCCGTCGTTCTCGCTCCGCGGCGGAACGCGCGAGATTCTGCGCGGCATCATCGCGCGCGGGCTGGGCCTGCGATGAACGAGCTGCGGACCATCCTCGGCGACGTCGTCACGCGGCTTCTCACCGACCTCGTGAGCAAGGATCTCCTGGAGTCCGCCGAGCGGGGCGAGTGGCCGGCCGCGCTCTGGCAGGCGGTCGAGGAGAACGGCCTGACGCTGCCGCTCGTGCCCGAGTCGAAGGGCGGAGCCGGGGGTACCTGGGGCGACGCGTTCGTGGTGATCCGCGCGGCCGGCCGCCACGCGGTGCCGCTGCCGCTCGCCGAGACGATCGTCGGCTCCTGGCTCCTGTCCGGGGCCGGGCTGGACGCGCCGTCCGGCCCCCTGACGATCGCGCCGGCTCGCCGCGAGGACACGCTGCGACTCGTCCGCGCCGGCGCGGGCTGGCGGCTCAGCGGCTCCGCCGCGCGCGTGCCGTGGGGCGGCGCCGCGCACCACGTCGTGGTCGTCGCCGAGGCCGAGGGGCGCCCGATGGTCGCGCTGGCGGCGCGCGGGGCCGCGGTCACGCGCGACCAGAACCTGGCTCGCGAGCCGCGCGACACGCTCGTCTTCGACGGCTCGCCGGTGGTGGCCGCGGCGCCCGCGGCGCGCGGCGTGCCGGCGAGCGCGGTCTGGCTTTACGGCGCCCTGGCGCGCTCGGCGCAGATAGCGGGCGGCCGGGCACACGGCCGCGGCCGGCACCGCGGCGGCCAACGCGTTCCGCGCCGCCGACCGTGGCGACGCCGCCTTCGAGATCGCCGCCGCCAAGGTGCGGGTCGGCGAGGCGGCCGGCGTCGGCGCGTCGATCGCCCATCAGACTCACGGCGCCATCGGCTTCACGTACGAGCACGCGCTGCAGTTCGTGACGCGGCGCCTCTGGTCGTGGCGCGCCGAGTTCGGCGGCGAGGGCGACTGGGCGGTCGAGCTCGGACGCGCGGTCGCCGAGCGCGGCGCCGACGCGCTGTGGCCGCATCTGACGGCGCGCTGAACGAGGACTCGAGAACGGAGGCTTTCCCGTGAAGATCACCGACGTCACGCTCACCCTGTTCGCCTGGACCGATATTCCCGCGACCACGTACGGCCGGCACACCGGCCGGTTCAGCGGCAAGAGCCAGCTCGGCCTGCTCACGGTCCGGACCGACGAGGGCCTCGAGGGCCACGCGTTCCTCGGCTCCGCGCAGCGCGGCGCCCACCTGGACGGCGAGTCCCTCATCCAGTTCCTGAAGCCGGTCGTGATGGACCAGAACCCGCTCGATCGCGAGCGGCTCTACCAGGGCCTCTGGCAGCGCAGCCGCGCCACGACATACCGGGCGATCGGCGCGATGGACATCGCCCTCTGGGATATCGCCGGCAAGGTCGCCAATATGCCGATCCACCGGCTGCTCGGCTCGTATCGCGACAGCGTGCCCGCCTACGCGAGCTCCGCGGTGCTCGCCTCGAAGGAGGCGTACGCCGAGGAAGCCGTGAAGTTCAAGGCCGAGGGCTGGACCGCGTACAAGATCCACCCGCCGACCGACCCCAGGGTGGACATCGAGGTCTGCGAGGCGGTGCGCCGCGCGGTGGGCGAGCGCTTCACGGTCATGCTCGATTCGACCTGGGCGTACGTGTACCCGGACGCGCTGCGGGTGGGGCAGGCGGCCGAGCGCCTCGGCTTTCACTGGTACGAGGATCCGCTGGCCGACGACGACATCTACAACTACGTCAAGCTCAAGCAGAAGCTCTCGATTCCTATCCTGGCGACCGAGTACGCGCCGGGCGGCTTCACCGCCTTTGCGCCGTGGATCACCGCGCAGGCGACGGACTACCTGCGCGGCGACGTCGCCGTGAAGGGCGGGATCACCTCGCTCGTGAAGACGGCGCACCTGGCCGAGGGATTTCACATGAACTTCGAGGTGCACCACGGCGGCAACTCGCTCAACAACGTGGCCAACCTCCACGTGATCATGGCGATCCGCAACTGCGAGTTCTTCGAGGTCCTGCTGCCGGCTGCGGCGCAGAAGTACGGCCTGGTGGAGGACATCGAGATCGACCGGAGCGGGCTCGTGCACGCGATGAACCGTCCGGGGCTGGGCGCCGCGATCGACTTCGCGCTGATCGAGCGAAAGAAGACCGCCGTCCTGACGTAGCCGCGGTGCGCGCGGTCCTGTTCGACCACATCGCGATCGCCATGCCTCGCCTGGCCGACGCCGAGCCGATTCTCGCCGGCCAGCTCGGCGGCCGGTCGGCCTTCGGCGCCACGACCGACGAGTATCGATTCTGGCACTGGCGCTACGAGGGCGGCGGCGACCTCGAGGTTCTCGAGCCCGCGGGCGAGAACGGCTTCCTCCATCGCTTCCTCGCCCAGCGAGGCCCGGGGATTCACCACGTGACGTTCACGGTGCCGGATCTCGACGATGCGTGCGCCGGCGCGAGGGCCGCGGGCTATTCGATCGTCGGCTACGACGACTCCGATCCGCAGTGGAAGGAGGCGTTCCTGCACCCGCGGCAAGCCCAGGGCATCGTCGTCCAGTTCGCCGAGCCGAATAGTAGCGCCCACCGGCCGCCGGAGGCCCCCGGCCCGTCGATTACCGTGATCGGGTTGCGCCTGAGCGCGCGCTCGGCCGAGCGGGCGCACGCCCAGTGGGGAGCGGTCGTTCGGGGCGAGCGCACCGACGATCGTGACGGCGCGCTCGTCTACCGCTGGCCGGGCTCGTCC
>QHSM01000196.1 GCA_003221595.1 Candidatus Rokuibacteriota bacterium
GGCCTTCTCTCACCCGGATCGCCCGCCCGAGCTCGAACACGACGCCCGGGCGATGGATCCGGGGCTCACCAGCCCGGCCGAGTCGCAGGTAGCATGGTCCGGGCTGGCCGACGATGGCTCGCGTCGCCTGCTCCACCTCGAACGGGTCACCCGGGGCCACCACGGTCATGCCCGGCAGCACTCGCATGATGGCGAGATCCTCGAGGGCGTGATGGGTCATTCCGAGGGGGCCGTAGGCGAAGCCGCCGCCGACCGAAACGATCTTGACGTCGGCTCGGTGGTAGCAGATGTCGTTACGAATCTGCTCGAGACAGCGGATCGTCGAGAAGTTCCCGATCGAATACGTGAACACGACCTTCCCACAGAGCGCGAGGCCGGCGGCGACGCCGGTCATGTTCTGCTCGGCGACGCCGGCATTCAAGAACCGATCGGGAAATCGCCGGGCGAAGGGTTCGACGACGCCGAAGCCGAGGTCTCCCACCACGAGGTGGATCCGCTCGTCCCGCTCGGCCAGATCCAGCAGCGTCTTGAAGAAGGCCGCTCTCATGGCTCCGCGTCCAGCTCGGCCAGCGCGCGCGCCAGTTCGGTGGCGTCAGGCGCGCGATAGTGCCAGAGCAGGTCGTTTTCCATGAAGCTCACCCCTTTGCCCTTCACGGTGTGGGCGACCACACACGTGGGCCGACCCGGCGCGAGGGGAATCTCGGACAGCGCGCGGTGGATCTCGGCGATGTCATGACCATCGATCTCCCGGGCTTCCCACCCGAAGGCCTTCCACTTCTGGGCGAGAGGCTCCAGATCGAGCACCTCCTTGACCGTGCCGAGACTCTGGATCTTGTTGTAGTCGACGATCGCGACAAGTGTGTCCAGGCGGTGATGGCCCGCCAGCAGCGCCGCCTCCCACGTCGCCCCTTCATCGCACTCGCCGTCGCTCAGCAGCGCGAACACGCGAAATTGCCGTCGGTCGCGCCGGCCTGCCAGCGCCATGCCGCACGCGATAGACAACCCGTGACCCAGCGCGCCGGTTGAGACCTCGACGCCGGGGATCCCGCCGTGCGTCACGTGACCGGCCATGCGGGTGCCGTCCTGGTAGAACTCCCCGAGCCGGGACAGCGGGAAGAAGCCGCGCTCGGCGAGCACCGCATAGAGGCCGGCGCAGCCGTGGCCCTTGCTGAGCACGAAACGATCGCGGTCCAGCGACTCACGCGTCGACGGATCGACACGAAGGATTCCACCGTATAGGACGGCGAGCAGCTCCGCCATCGAGAGGGACGTGCCGACGTGGCTGGCCTTCGCCCGGTGCGTCATCTGGACGACGTGGCGTCGAATCGTTCGAGCGAGCGCGCGGGTCGCTGTCGTGTCGAGTCCCTGAGTCACCGCGGGCCCCCACCGACGACGACTCGCAGCGTTGCGACCAGGATTCTGACGTCGGTCGCGAGCGATGCGGTGCGCACGTACTCGAGGGCAAGCCGCATCTTTTCAGGACGGATCACTTGCCGATAGGCCTCGTGGGGGTCGGCGGCGCCGCGCAGGATCACGCCCTCGTCGCGAAAGCGGATCGAGGCCCAGTCGGTGATGCCGGGGCGGACGCTCAGCAGCGCACGCTCCTCGTCGGAGTACTGCGCCACCTCCTGCGCAACTTCGGGCCGGGGACCCACAAAGCTCATTTCTCCGTTGAGCACGTTCAGGAGCTGGGGAAGCTCGTCGAGCTTCGAGCGTCGGAGCCAGCGCCCCATCTTCGTGATCCGCGGATCGTCGTCCGGGGTCGATGGACCGCCGAGCCGATCGGCGTTCACGACCATCGTACGAAACTTGCGGATCCGGAATGGGACCCCGCCACGGCCAACGCGAACGCCCCTGTAGAGCACCGGCCCGCCGTCGTCGAGCTTGATCAGCACCGCGATGGCCAGCAGCAGCGGACTGAGCAGCGCGACGGCGCCGAACGCCAGGATCAGATCGAGTGTTCGCTTCAGCACGGCCTTCAGCCGGGGCGATGGCCGGACGCCATCACGAACTGGCCAAGCAAGGCGAGGCCCAATCGCTTCGTGCGCGCGCCGGTGCCGATGAGGACGAACCCGGACTTCTCGACAGTCCGAATGGACGGGG
Organism: Candidatus Rokuibacteriota bacterium; assembly: GCA_003221595.1. Classification (GTDB taxonomy): domain Bacteria; phylum Methylomirabilota; class Methylomirabilia; order Rokubacteriales; family CSP1-6; genus AR31. The sequence continues at coordinate 2,104 of QHSM01000196.1, forward strand.
CGTTGCCCCCGTCCACGACGTACCAGACACGCCGGCCGCGCCTCGCCTTCGCGCCGACCAGTTCCTGGAGCGCGAACGATGCGAGGCCCCGGTTGCGATGCTCGGGATGGGTCCACACGTCGCCGACCTGGAGGTCCTCTCTCGCCATGAACGGAAAGCGCGCATAGCGTGGAAACAGCCCGGAGCGGTGGACCACGCGGCCTGCGTGGTACACGACCAGAACCCCGTAGTCTCCGTTGGCGAACAGCCGGAGGTGGTGCATCACCGTCCAGATTCCGAACGGGAGGAGCGGGAGCCCGCCGGGAGCCAGGCCGCCCCCTTCCGGCGCCCACAGCTGCCAGGAGTAATCGGGCGGCAGGTGAAGCCCAGCGTCGCCGCCAGGCAGACCGTCACACCGATAGAACAGGAACGGGGTTTTCATGCCGGGCCGCTTCAAGGCGCCGCGGGCGCGCCGCCAACGTCGCGCAACAGCCCATCCATGTAACGACCGCCGATGTCCAGGGACATCTCGTCGAGATAGAATCGCCGGCCGCGCTGCCCCATGGCCTCCAGCTCGTCGCGGGAGCTTTCGGCGAGCGTCACCATCGCGTCAGCGATTCTCGACTCGTCCTCGGGAGGGCAGGTCACGCCGGCCTCTGCTTTGCGCACGATATCGGCCGCGTCCCCGTTCACCGCCATCAGAACGGGCCGGGCGCACGCCAGTGCCACCTGGGTCTTGCTGGGAATCGTCGCGCGGAAGAACGGAAGATCGCGCAGGTGGACCAGATGCACGTCGGCGAGCGCGCTGATCCTCGGCATCTCGTGATAGGGACGGCGGCCGACGAAGAGGACGTTCGACGCGCCCACGGACTGCGCGAGGGCGCGCAGCTCGGCCTCCTGCTGTCCGGCGCCGACGATGACGACCTGAATCGCGCGCATCGAGCGGACACGGGCCGCCGCCCGGACGACCGCGTCCAGCCCTTGCAGCGGTCCGAGGTTGCCGGCGTAGAGAATATTGAAGCGCCCGGCAAGACCGAGCTCGCGCGCGAGCTCCGCATCGCGCGGAAGGGGGTGGAACATCGTCTCGTCCGTCCAGTTGTAGATGACGTGGATCTTGTCGCCGGGGACGCCACGTTCGACGAGGAGCCGCTTGAACCCCGGCGACAGCACGGTGATCGCCCTCGCCTGTCGATAGACCGCGCGGCACCACACCGAGAGCAGGCCGTGGACCATCCGGCGTAGGGCCGCACCCTCCAGCATGCCCGACTCCACGACGGACTCGGGCCACATGTCAGCGATGTGATAGACGAACGGCATCCCGCGCAGCGCCTTGAGCACCACGGCGGGCAGGCCGACCGTCGCGGGCGGATGATAAACGTAGGCGACATCGCCCCGACCGATCAGCGCCGCGCCAAGTGTGGCCGCGGACAGGGCAAAGCTGGTGTAGTTCGCCACCCGGCCCACGGGCGAGGTGTCATGGCTCGGGTAGAGCGGCACGCGGAGCACGGGCACGCCGTCCATGACCTCGCGCTGCCAGAGCCGCATGCGGTAGCCCGGGTACACCCGTCCGCCCGGATAGTTCGGCACGCCCGTGAGGACACGAACGTCGTGGCCGCGGGACGTCAGCCACCGTGCGAGCGGCAAGCCTCGAATCGCGCCGGGCTCGGGATCGAACCATTGCGTCAGAAAGATCGTGCGCATCAGAAGGGCCAATCGTGAATGATCACCGGACGGCGTACCGGTTGAGCCACAGGTCGAGCATCAGCAGTCCGAACACCTCACGTGAGAATTTGGTCTCGGCCGTCAGATTCAGCCGCCGCAGGTCGTAGAGATGGCTGAATCGCGAGTCCATGAGGCGCTCACGGATCAGATGCGACGCCCGGTTCACGAACGTCCCGATCGGGGTCGTGAAGCCCATCTTGTCGTTGCGGTGAACGACCGGCCTCGGCACGCGACCGGCCGCCAGCTCCCGCAGCACCGGCTTCAGATCGCCGTTCCGCATGAAAGTGGCCGTGCCGACCTCTAGCACGCGACGGACCAGCCGCTGGTGGAGCAGGCTCGGACGGCTTTCCAGGGAGTGGCGTCCGGAGAGCTTGTCGTCGATGTTGAGCAAGCCTTCGAGAAAGTGACGGCGATCGAACCGCAGCATGGTCTCGAGCTCGTCATCCCGGCTCCGGCACGCCTCGTACGCCGCGGCGAACGTCTTCTCGACCTCGGAACGGTAGAAACGGTAGAGCGACGGATCGCCCTTCCGGTGCGTGAACTCGAAGCGGTCCGGGACCGAGGCAATCTCGCGCATGCGCTGATAGAGGCCGCGGTACGAATCCTGGTAGCACTCGCCGAGCGCGAGCTGGTACCGAGCGTATCCGGCGAAGAGTTCGTCGCCGCCGGTCCCGGTGAGGATGACCTTGTAGCGGCGCTTGACCTGCGCGAGCAGATCGTCGAGCGGCAGGATCACCGATCCGATCGAGAGCTCGTCGAAATCCTCGACGATGTCGGCAAGCCTGGCGACCAGGTCGAACGACTCCTGCGCATTCACGACGAAGAGCCGGATCCCCGTGCCCTGCACGACCTGCTGGGCGAAAAACGTTTCATTGCACTCCGGGTCGGAATAGTTGCAATGATACGCGATCTCCGGCCGCGCAATTCGCGTGATCAGGCTCGAGTCGAGCCCACCGCTGCAGAACGTCGTGAACGGGGTGTCGCTGATCGTGGAGTCGATCACGCACTCGGCCAGCAGGTCCCGGGTCTGGGCGATCCATTCCGACGTCGGCGCTTCTCGCGGCCCGCCGGCCGGAGCGAAGATGTCCTCGTAGCACGAGGTCCGCGTCTGGCCGCTGTCCACGTCGATCTCGACGCGGGCCGGTTCGAGGTGACTTGTCGCCGGTGTGGTGCGGAGGCCGAGATCATGCCGATCAAGGTCGAGGCGAGGCCGGACCCTCTGGATTGGATCGCCAGTAGTAGAGCGGCTTCACGCCGAACTGGTCACGCACGAGCGAGAGCCGGCGCCGCGCCTTGTCGTAGATGACGAAGGCCCAGAAGCCCTCCAGCTCGCGCAGGATGTCGGGGCCCCAGTGCCCCCACGCCTGCAGGAGCACCTCGGCATCGCTCGAGCCGGCCACCGGGACGCCGGCTGCCCGCAAGCGCTGCGCGATCGCGTTGAAGTTGTAGATCTCGCCGTTATAGGCGAGCACGTGCGTCGCGGACTCGAGCGGCTGCGCGCCGCGCTCGTCGAGGCCGATGATCGCCAGACGGGCGTGCCCGATGTCGACGGCGCGATCGGACCAGAAGCCGATCCCGTCAGGCCCGCGGCGCCGGAGCCCCCGCAAGAGGCGGTGGTGAAAGGGCTGCTCGATCCCCGAGAGTACGAGAATCCCGCACATGCGCGCCGCCTACCCCGTCGGCCCGAAGGCCATCTGGACCCCGTCCTTGAATGCGAGCGGATCACGGCCGAGTAGCGCGCGAAGGGCCGAAGGGTCCCCCAGACAATGCCGCATATCGCCCGGCCGGTATCCGCCCACGATCTCGGGAGCACAATCCGCTCCGACGGCGCCGGCAATGAGCTCGCACGCCTCGACGAGCCGCGTGGGCACCCCCGAGCAGACGTTGGTCACGCACGGGGCCTCCACTCTGGTCAGCAGAGCCTGGACTGCCGCCACGACATCACCCACGAAGACCCAGTCGCGGATCTGGCGCCCGTCCTCGAAGAGTCGCGGGCGATCTCCCGCACGCACCCAGCCCGCGATCCGAGCGATGATCGTAGCCTCACCGTCATTCAGTCGCAGACGCGGCCCGTACACGGATGAAAATCGGAGGATCGACACCGGGCACGTCGTGAAGCCTCTGAGGCAGAGCTCCTGCATGTACTTCGACGCACCGTACGTTTCCAGAGGGTCCGGCCTCGCCTCGACCTTGATCGGCATGATCTCGGCCTCCGCACCACACCGGCGACAAGTCACCTCGAACCGGCCCGCGTCGAGATCGCTCGCCCGGCGCGAGCCATCCTGCTCCCGTCCGCATCGGGTGCAGCGGTAGGTGTAGTTCGCGCCGTAAACGCTGAAGCTCGAGGCCAGGACCACCGTGCGAAGCCGGCCCCAGCGGCGCGCGGCTTCCACCAGCCGCCCCGTGCCCGCACAGTTCGCCTCGATGATGTTGGCGGGCTCGCGCGCCGCCCGCCCGACGCCGCCGAGCGCCGCGAGATGCACCACCGCTTCGACGTCATCGAAGCGCGCATCGGGAGCCCACACGCGCAGGTCGGTAAAGCAATAGTCGACGTCCTGACGAAGGTAGTCCGGACGGCCATGGTGCACGCCGGGATCGAGGCTATCGATGCACACGACGTCCATTCCCGTTTCACGCAGCGCGTCCACGAC
>QHSM01000197.1 GCA_003221595.1 Candidatus Rokuibacteriota bacterium
CAGCGCGAGCGAGCGATGACGCCGTACGAGATCCTCCTGTCGGAGTCCCAGGAGCGCATGCTGATGGTCGCCGCCCGCGGGCGCGAAGAGGAGGTCCGCCGCATCTTCGCCCGTTGGGAGCTCGACGCGGTCGAGATCGGCCGTGTGACCGAGGGCGGCGAGCTCACGGCGCGGCTCAACGGCGAGGTGGTGGCGCGTGTGCCGGTAGACTTCCTGGCCGAGGCGCCTCGATACCGGAAGCCCACCCGCGAGCCCACGGACCTCGCCGAGCGCCGGCGCTTCGATCCCCTGACGCTGGCCGAAGAATCCGATCACGCCGCGGCGCTGATCGGCCTGCTCGGATCGCCGACGATCGCGTCCAAGGAATGGGCGTTTCGCCAGTACGACCAGCAGGTCGGGATCAACACCTTGATCCTACCCGGCTCCGACGCGGCCGTGCTGCGGGTGAAGGGCACGCCGCGGGCCATCGCCGTCTCGACGGACGGCAACGGCCGCCAGGTCTTCCTCGACCCGCGGATCGGCGCCGCCATGGCGGTGTGCGAGGCGGCCCGCAACGTGTCCTGCTCGGGCGGCGAGCCGCGGGGCGTGACCGACTGCCTGAACTTCGGCTCGCCGGAGCGTCCCGAGATCCTCTGGCAGTTCGCGGAGGCCATCGAGGGCATCACGCTCGCGTGCCACGCGCTCGAGCTGCCCGTGGTCGGCGGCAACGTTTCCTTCTACAATGAGACCAGCGGCCAGGCCATCTTGCCGACTCCGATCATCGGGGTGGTGGGCGTGCTCGACGACGCGGCGCGGCGCGCGACCCAGTGGTTCAAGGGGCCCGGCCATCGAGTGGCGCTTCTGGGACCGGAGGCCGTGAGCCTCGGAGGCAGCGAGTACCTCTGGACCCGGCACCGGCGCCTCGCCGGGCCGCTGGCGCCCCTCGACTTCGACACCGAGCGTCGCGTGCAGCGCGCCGTGCGCGCCGCGGTGGCGGCGGGGCTGGTCGCGGCCGCCCACGACTGCTCCGAGGGTGGCGTGGCCGTCGCGCTCGCCGAGAGCTGTGTCACGGCCCGCGATCCGGTGGGGTGCGACGCGACGCTGCCGGCGGCGGCGCGCGCCGACCTGACTCTGTTCGGCGAGGGTCCGTCGCGCGTCCTCGTGGCCGTCGAGGCCCGGCACGCGCGCGAGTTCGAAGGGTTGATGGCGGAGTCGGCGATCCGGTGGCGCTGGATCGGGACGACCGGCGGCGACCGTCTGGTGATCCGGGTCGGGAACGACACGGTCGTGGACGTGGATGCCAGCCGGCTCGAGCACGCATGGAGGAGCGGATTTGAACGCCACATGGCGTGACGACGACCGATTCCACGACGAGTGCGGGCTCTTCGGCATCTGGAACCATCCGGAGGCCGGCAACGTCACGTACCTCGGCCTCTACGCGCTGCAGCATCGCGGCCAGGAGTCGGCGGGGATCGCCACCACCGACGGCACCAACTTCCACACCGAGAAGCACATGGGGTGGGTGGCCGACGTGTTCAGCCCCGAGCGTCTCCGGCGCCTGTCGGGCCACCGTGCCATCGGTCACGTGCGGTACTCGACCGCCGGAAGCTCGAATCTCCGGAACGCTCAGCCGATCACCGCGACGACCGCCCGGGGTCCGATCGCGATCGCCCACAACGGTAACCTCACGAACGCCGAGGCGCTGCGCCGGCAGATGGAGCGCGACGGCGCGATCTTCCAGTCGAACTCCGATACCGAGGTGATCCTGCACTTGCTGGCGCGGGCGCCGGCCGGTCCGCTCGAGGAGCAGATCGTCTTCGCGCTCAAGCAGGTCCAGGGCGCCTACTCGCTCCTCATCCTCACGCTCGACGCGATGTACGCGATCCGCGACCCGTACGGCTTCCGCCCGCTGACCCTCGGGCGCCTCGGCAACGCGCACGTGGTCGCCTCGGAGACGTGCGCGCTCGACCTGATGGAGGCGAAGTGGGAGCGCGACATCGAGCCGGGTGAGCTCCTGGTCGTCTCGGACGCCGGCGCCCGGTCGCTCCGTCCGTTCGTGGCCGGCGAGCGGCTGCAGTGCGTCTTCGAGTACGTTTACTTCGCCCGTCCCGACTCGATCCTCTGGGGCCGCAACGTGCACACCGTGCGCAAGGCGCTGGGCCGGCAGCTCGCGCGTGAGTACCCGGTGGAGGCCGACATCGTCATCCCCGTGCCGGACTCCGGCACCAGCGCGGCGCTCGGATATTCCGAGGAAGCGGGCACGCCCTACGAGTTGGGTCTGATCCGGAATCACTACGTCGGCCGGACGTTCATCGAGCCCAAGCAGGGGATCCGCCACTTCGGCGTCAAGGTGAAGCTCAATCCGATGCGCGAGATGCTTGTCGGCCGCCGCGTCGTGGTCGTCGACGACTCCATCGTGCGCGGGACCACCAGCCGCAAGATCGTGCGGATGATCCAGAGCGCCGGCGCGCGCGAGGTTCACGTGCGCATCTCGTCGCCGCCGATCCAGTGGCCCTGCTACTACGGCATCGACACACCGACGCGCAAGGAGCTGATCGGCTCGAGCCACAGCCCCGAGGAGGTCCGCCGCTATCTCGGCGCCGACTCCCTCGGCTACCTCTCGCTCGACGGGATGCTGAAGGCGACCGGCTCGGATCCGGGACACTTCTGTCACGCCTGCTTCACCGGAAGCTACCGCGTCGGCCTCGAGCCCGAGCCGACGCCGCAGCTCCGGCTCTTCGACGCCTGACGTGAAGCCGCTCACCTACCGCGAATCCGGCGTCGACATCGACGCGGGTGAGGACGCCGTGCGCCGGATCACGCCCCTGGCGCGCGCGACGAACCGCGCCGAGGTGCTCGCCGGCGTCGGCGGCTTCGCGAGCTTCGTCCGGGTGCCGGCCGGATACCGCGAGCCCGTGCTGGTCTCGTCCACCGACGGCGTGGGTACGAAGCTCAAGGTCGCGTTCCTGGCCGGACGCCACGATACCGTGGGGATCGACCTGGTCGCGATGGGGGTGAACGACATCCTCGTCCACGGCGCCGAGCCGCTCTACTTCCTCGATTACATCGCGGTCGGCCGGCTCGACCCGGCGCAGATCGAGACCGTGGTCGGCGGAATCGCCGCGGGTTGCCGGCAGGCCGGCTGCGCCCTGGTCGGCGGTGAGATGGCCGAGCATGCCGGCGGTCACGCGCCCGGCGAGTACGACCTGGCCGGCTTCGCCGTGGGTGTCGTGGAGCGCGCGCGGCTCATCGACGGGGCCGCCGTTCGGGTCGGGGACCAGGTGCTCGGGCTGGCGTCCTCCGGGCTTCACTCCAACGGGTTCACCCTGGTGCGGCGGATCGTATTCGACGTCATGGGGCTCGGCGTCTTCGATCCGCTGCCGGGGACGGGCTGTAGCGTGGCCGACGCGTTGCTCGAGCCGACGCGCATTTACGTGCGATCGATTCAGAAGCTTCTCGAATCGGTCGAGGTGCGCGCAATGGCCCACGTGACGGGAGGTGGTCTCACCGGCAACGTGCCGCGCGTGCTCCCGGCGGGTTGCCGTGTCCGGATCTCCCGGAGCTCGTGGTCCGTCCCGCCCGTGTTCGAGGTGCTGCGCAAGGCCGGGCACGTGGACGACGCGGAGATGTTCCGAACCTTTAACATGGGCATCGGCTACGTCGTGATCGTGCCGCCGGCGGCGGCGGAGACGGCCTCTCGTCTCCTCCGGGATAGTGGAGAGCGCGTGGCCCGGCTGGGCGAGGTCGTCGCGGGCGATCGCGGCGTGGAGCTCGTGGCATGACGTCCGGGCCGGGCCGCCTCCGGGTCGGAGTTCTGGCGTCGGGTCGGGGCTCGAATCTGCAGGCCCTTCTCGACGCCTCGGCGCGACCTGGCTATCCGGCCGAAGTCGTCCTCGTCATCTCGGATCGGGAGCGGGCGGCGGCCCTGGACCGCGCGCGCGCCGCGGGCGTCGAGGCGCTCTTCGTCAATCCCAAGGACTTCGGCGACCGCGAAGCGTTCGACCTGGCGCTGGTCCGTGAATTCACGGCCCGCGGTGTCGGCCTGGTGTGCAACGCCGGCTACATGCGGATCCTCTCGGTAGCGTACGTGCGGGCCTTCGCCGGACGCGCCATGAACATCCATCCGTCGCTCCTGCCGGCCTTCCCGGGTCTCCACGCGCAGCGACAGGCGCTGGAGCACGGGGCGAAGGTTACCGGAGTGACCGTGCACTTCGTCGACGATGGGCCGGTGGACACCGGACCGATAATTTTGCAGGCGAGCGTGCTGGTGCAGGCGGACGACACGGAGGATTCGCTGTCGGCTCGCATCCTGGCCGAGGAGCATCGGCTGTATCCAGAGGCCGTTCGCCTGTTCGCCGAAGGTCGTCTGGAGGTCGTGGGACGGAGGGTCATCATCCGATGAAAGTCCGGCGGGCCCTGATCAGCGTTCACGACAAGACCGGCATCGTCGCATTCAGCCAGGCCCTGACCGCGCTCGGCGTCGAGATTCTCTCGACCGGCGGCACCGCGAAGCTCCTCCGGGAGAGCGGCGTGCCCGTGCGGGAGGT
>QHSM01000198.1 GCA_003221595.1 Candidatus Rokuibacteriota bacterium
ACCTGGGCCTGCTCGACGGTGCCGCGGTAGAGCATGGCGAGCGCCCGGCGGTTGGCCGTGAACGTGTCGGCGCCCTGGCTGACGAAATGGTTGGTCCACTGCTGCAGCTTCGCCGCCATGTCCGGGTCCCAGACGTTCAGATGGGTGACCAGGGTGGTCTGATGCGCCTGGCTGCGCCGGACCAGCATCGTCGTGGCCAGTGCCACGCCGATGCTGCCGCCGATGTTGCGCACGACGTTGTAGGCAGCGGTCGCGTTGCCCAGCCGCTCCACGCGGATCGTGGCGAGCGTCAGCGTCTGCAGAGGCGGGAAGACGAAGCCCATGGCGAAGCCCTGGAGGAACCTCGGCCACGCGAGGCTCCAGTAGTCCATGCTGAGAGTGACGCCCGACATCATCGTCGCGGACACGGCGTTCAGCAGGCAGCCGCCCACGAGCATCAAACGCTGGTCCGTGCGCGCGACGAGACGCCCCGAGATCATGAGCGCAATCAGGGTCCCGACGCCGCCGGGCGCCAGGACGAGCCCCGCGTTCCAGGCGTCCCAGGCCAGGATCTTCTGCGCGTACAGGGCGACCAGCAGCATGCTCGAGTTCATCCCCAGGGCGACCAGCGCGATGCAGATGGTGCCGACGGAAAAGTTCCGGTCGTTGAAGACGGTCAAGTCGAGGATCGGCTCGGCGGCCAGCAGCTCGCGGATGATGAACGCGGCGATCGCGCACACCGCGAACATGAGCAGCGCCACGATGAACCCCGAGTCGAACCAGTCGTTCTTCTCGCCGAGGTCCAGCACGAGCTGGAGGAGACCGAACCCGACCACCATGAGCACGAGCCCGATCGCATCGATCCCGCGCGACTTCTTGGCGAACGGCGCGTCGAACAGGAACACGCTGACCATCAGGAAGCCGAGGAGACCGATGGGAAGGTTGATGTAGAAGATCCAGCGCCAGGACCAGTTGTCGATGATCCACCCGCCCACGGTCGGCCCGAGGATCGGCGCCATCATGATGCCGCCTCCCCAGACGGCCATGGCGGTGCCGCGCATGCTCAGCGGGAAGATTTCCCACATGATGGCCTGCGCCATCGGGATGACCGGGCCGCCGCCCAGCCCCTGGAGCACCCGCATGGCCACGAGGAACTCCAGATTGGGCGCGATGCCCGACAGGAACGAGCTGACTGTGAAGATGACCGTGCAGATCAGGAAGAACTTCCGGCGACCGAACCGGTTGGAGAGCCACCCGGTGGCCGGAATGATGATGGCGTTGGCGGCCAGGAACGAGGTGATGACCCACGACATCTCCTCGAGGCCGGCTGACAGCGAGCCCTGCATGTGAGGTAGGGCGACATTGGTCACGCTGGTGTCCAGGACCTGCATGACGGTGACCATCATCACGGACAAGGTGATGGCCCACCTGCGCGCAGGCGAGATCTGCCAGTCAGCCGCCGGCTCCGCGGAGCTCACATCAACACACTACGTCATAACGGCGCCGCGATGAAGCGCCGGCGGCGGCGCGCGCACCGCCCGCTGGCCCTCGTCTTCGCGCTCGTCGCGACGATCCTTTCGGTTGCCGGCTGCCGGACGCCGGCGGCGAATTCGCAGCCGTCCGGCGCCGAGGCGCTCGCGCTCACCGTCTGGGTGCTCGACCACGGCTGGCATACGGCGGTCGTCGTCCGCCGATCCGACGTCGACCGCGCGCGCTGGCCGGAGCTCGACGATTTCTCGGACGCGACGCTGGTGGAGGTGGCGTGGGGCGATCGCGAGTTCTACATGGCGAAGTCGCCGACGGCGTGGCTGGCGATGAAGGCGGCGTTTGTGACGTCCGGGAGCGTGCTCCACGTCGTGGGCTTCACGGCGCCGGCGGCCGACTCGTTCGCGGGCAGCGCGGCCGTCGCGATCCGCCTCTCGCGCCGGAGCTTCGACGCATTGGCGGACTTCGTCCACGCGGAGTATCAGCGGGATCGCGATGGTGGCGTTCTCCGCCTCGACCGCAGCCTGTACGGCTCGGGCTGGTTCTACGCAGCGCGCGGCCGGTACCACCTGTTCAACACCTGCAATACCTGGGTCGCGCGGGCGCTGAGCGCCGCCGGCCTCGCGGTCGAGCCCGCCGGCGTGGTGACCGCGAGCGACGTGATGCGCCAGGTCCGGCCGATCGGGGAGACGCGGCCGCCGGGGTAGCGGCGCGCCGTGCTACTGTGGCGAGTCGTGATCCCGCTCATGCTCTTGTGGCTGCGAGCGGCCGGGCTCGTCGGCCACGCCGTCGCTCTCGGCAGCGCGGTCTTCGCCCTGGTCGTGCTGCACCGCGAGCCCGCGCAACGCCCTGCTCGCGCCCTCGAGCACGCCCTTGCGCTCACCGGAATCGGCGCGCTCGTGGTGGTGCTCGCGCAGGCCGGACTGCTCGCCGCGCTCGCGGAGGCGCTGACCGTCGACGACGCGCGCTGGCCTCTGTCCGCCCTGCTCGGCTCCACGGTCGGGACCGCCGGCCTCGCCCGCATCACGGTCGGGCTCGTCACGGTCGCCGCGGTCATCGCGCTTTGTCAGGCGCCGGCGTCCCGCGTCCGCCGCGCGCTGCTCCTGGGCTCGAGCGTTCTTCTCGCCGCCACCGGGGCTCTGGCGAGCCACGCCATGGGCCGCATGGACGGCCAGGCCTCATTGCTCGTCGTCACGGCGCTTCATCAGGTGGCCGTCGGCGTCTGGGTGGGAGGACTGGTGTGCGCCGCGATCATCGCGCTGCGCACGGACAGCGTAGGCAACGCGTGGCTCCGCCCCTTCTCGACGGTGGCGCTGGCGGCGGTCGCGGGCATCGCGTGCACGGGTCTCGGCCTTTCGCTCGCCTACGTCGGCACTGCCGGTGCCGCGATCGGCACCTCGTACGGGGCCATGGTCCTCACGAAGATCGTCCTCTTCGCGGCGCTGGTCGCGATGGGCGCGCTGAATCATCGCGCGCTCCACGGTCGCCTGACCCTCGCCCCGTGGCGCGCGCCGCGCGCGGCCGACGACGGCGGCTCACTACTCGTGCGCCGGCGCCTCGAGGTGGAAGCCGCGCTCGCGGTCGTGACGATCTTGCTCGCGGCGTCGATCGGCTCGGCGCCTCCGGCCGCCGACGCCGGATTCCAGCGCGCTACCTGGAGCGAGATCCGCGCCGTCGTCTTCACGCCGAAGTGGCCGCGGCTCTCGAGCCCCACCCTGACCGAGCTGGCCGCCGCCTCGGATCTCAGCGACCCGAACGCGCCGCGCACCGCCGAGATCACCGCGTGGTCGGAGTTCGGACACAACGTCGCGGGGCTCTTCGTGGTCGCCATGGGTATCCTGGCAACGCTCGAGCGGCTCGGCGTGCGATGGGCGCGTCACTGGCCGCTCCTCATCACCGTGCTGGCGGGCTTCGTCGCGTTCAGCGTCGACCCCGAGGGCTGGCAAACCGGGACAGTCGGCTTCTGGGAGCATCTGCTGAGCCCGGAGGTGGTACAGCACCGCATCCTGCTCATCCTCACCGCGCTCTTCGGCTTCGCCGAGTGGCGCGTGCGCAACGGCCGCCATCCGGATTCCCGCTGGAACTACGTGTTCCCGCTGGTGGCGATCTCGAGCGGCATCCTGCTCCTGGCCCACGCCCACGAGCTGAGCGACAGCAAGTCGGCGTTCTTCATGGAGCTCTCGCATCTGGCGATGGGGCTCGTGAGCCTGCTGGTGGGCTGGTCGCGCTGGCTCGAGCTGCGCTTGCCGTCGGCGGCGCGCGGCCTGCCGGGCCGGATCTGGGCGCCGGCGCTCGCCGTGTTCGGGCTGCTGCTCGTCCTCTACCGAGAGGTGTGAGGGCCGACCGCTACTTGAGGACGCCTTTTTCCCGCCAGTAGCGCTCGGCGCCGGGGTGGAAGGCCACCGGAACCAGGTTCTGCTCGACGAACGCGCGCGTCTTCGCGATCGTGAAGTCCCGACCTCCGGGGTGAAGGTCGGCGAACTCGCGGTTGCGCTCGATGATCGTCTTGACGATCTGGTAGATCAGCTCCGGATCTGCCTGCTTGTTGGCGAGCAGCGTCGCGGGCGCGCCCGGCACCAGGAGATCCCGATCCTGCCCCTGATACGTCCGCACCGGGAGCGTGACCGGCGTCCAGAACGGCGACTCGTCGAACACCTTCGCCCTGGCCGCGTCGAAACCCAGGATGCGAATCGGCTGCGCCGAGGCGAAGCCCGCCAGGTCGGGGTTGTAGGGGCTGAGGGCGATGAACCCGGCGTCGATCGTCCCTTCCCGAAGCGCGGCGAGCTGCTCCGTGTAGCTCATGACGGTGAGCCGCAAGTCACCCTCGTTGAGCCCATAGAGCTTCAGCGCGGCGAGGAGCTGCGTCTTCGATGCCGGCGCGTTCACGCCGACGTGCAGCCCCT
>QHSM01000199.1 GCA_003221595.1 Candidatus Rokuibacteriota bacterium
CGTCGGCGAGGATCGTCCCCTGGTGCATCGCGACGATCCGGTCCGAGTAGTTGAAGACCACGTCCATGTCGTGCTCGATGATCGCCGCCGAGATGCCCTGCGACCGGACGACGGACGTCACGGTGTCCATGATCGGCGCCTTTTCCCGCGTGCTGACGCCGCTGGTCGGCTCGTCCAGGAAGAGAAGCTTCGGGCGGAGGGCGTAGGCGACCGCGACGTCCAGGAGCTTGCGCTCACCCTGCGAGACGCCGCCGGCCAGCACCCGCGCCTTCGGCGCGAGCCCGAACAGGCGGAGAATCTCGTGCGCCTCGTCCCAGACCGCCGAGTCGCTCGCGGCGAGGGCGACGAGGTTGGCGATCTTGCCCTCGCGCGAGAAGACCGTCAGCGCGACGTTGTCGAGCGCGGTGAGCTGGTCGAAGAGGTTCACGAGCTGGAAGCTGCGCGCGATCCCGGCCTTGATGCGGCCGTGCACGGACTGGTGGGTGACGTCGGCGTCCCGGAAGAGGATCTGGCCGCCGTCGGGACGGAAGAGCCCGGAGATCAGGTTGACGAGCGTGGTCTTGCCGGCGCCGTTCGAGCCGATCAGGGCGAGAACCTCGCTCTCCCTGACCGTGAAATTCACGTGGTCGACGGCGTGCGTGTCGCCGAACCATTTCACGAGGTCCTTCGTGACCAGGAGGCTCACCTCAGTGTCTCCCCTGGAGCCGCGCGAGCAGGCGCCCGGCGGTTCCGACGATCCCGGTGGGCAGCGACAGCACCAGCCCCACCAGCACGGCGCCGAGCAGCAATTGCCAGTAGACCGTGTAGCCGACCGCGTACGTCTTGAGATAGTTGAACACGACGGCTCCGATGATCGGCCCGGCGAACGACCGGAACCCGCCGAGGACCGTCATGAACACGATCTCGCCCGAGAACGTCCAGTGCATGATGTCGGGCGTCGTGAGCCCGTTCAGCGGCACCCAGAGGGCGCCCGCCAGCCCCGTGAAGACGCCGGACACCAGGAACGCCACCCAGCGGTACCGCCAGATCCGCACGCCGACGAACTCGGCCCGGGTCTCGTTGTCGCGGATCGCCTGGAGCGCCATCCCGAAGGGCGAGTTCACGATCACCCACATCAGCGCGACGCACAGACCGAACACGATGAGCACGTAGTAGTAGTACGCGTGCGACATGAAGACCGTCTTGTCCCCCGTGCCCGTCACGAGCCCGCCGAAGAGCGACGGCGTCGGCACGCGCAGCCCGTCGGTCCCGCCCGTCACCCAGAAGAACTTGAAGGCGAGCGACCAGAGCACCTGCGAGAGGGCCAGCGTGAGGATGCCGAAGAAGATCGTCGTGTAGCGGACGCAGACGACGCCGAAGAGCGCGGTGACGAGGACCGAGGCGACGATCGCGCCGATCAGGAACAGCTCCATGGAGCCGACCTTGAGGTACTTGACCATCAGCGCCACCGCGTAGGCGCCGACGCCGAAGTACGCGGAGTGACCGAACGAGAGCAGACCGGTGTAGCCGAGCAGCAGATTGAAGCCGAGCGCGCCGATCGCCATGACGAGCCCGTACGCCAGGAGAATCGCGCCGTAGGGCGGCAGGACCAGCGGAACGAGCGCCAGCAGTACCGCGATCGGCACGGCGACGCGGAGGGCCCGGGCGCTCGACGCGGTCGGCCGGAACGCGGGCACCGGCGCGCTCATGGACGCTCGGCGAACCAGGTGATGCCGGCCTCGCGCACAAAGCCCACGATGATCGCACCGACCAGCGCTCCCTCGAGGCTCCCCAGCCCGCCGATGACGACGACGATGAACGAGAGCACGAGCGCGTCGACCCCCATGCCGAGCACCGCCGACTGGCTCGGCACGATGATGGCGCCGCCCAGGCCCGCCATGAAGCAGCCGAGGGTGAAGGCCTCGACGTAGACACGGTTGACGTTCACCCCCAGGGCGGACGCCATGCGCATGTTCTGCGACGTGGCGCGCAGCACGACGCCGAACTTCGTCCGGTAGATGAACGCCCAGAGGAAGATGGCGGCGGCCGCGCCCACGCCGATGACCAGGAAGTTGTAGGTCGGGTAGATCGACTCGCCGACCGTCACGCTGCCGAAGCTCTCGAACAGGGCGCTCGCCGAGAGCGGATACGGCCCCCAGAAGAGGCGCATCACGTCCTCGAGGATCATCAGGAGACCGAAGGTGCAGAGGAGCTGGTATTCCTCGGCGCGCTTGTAGAACGGCCGCAGCAGCGTCGGCTCGAGGACGGCGCCGAGGATCGCGGTGGCGACCGCGCCCACCGGCAGGAGCGCGAGCCACACGGGCATCGACGCCCCGGCCACCACCGAGCCGATGACCCAGGCCGTCACGTACGCGCCGAAGGCGTAGACGTTGCCGTGGGCCAGATTCACGATGCGCATGACGCCGTAGATGAGGCTGAGGCCGCCCGCGATCAGGAACAGGACCGACGCGTAGAGGAGCGAGTTGAGAAGGTGGATGAGGAGGACGTCCACTACTCGGTCACGCGGTACGAGATCACCTTCACCTCGGGGTTCAATGAGTTTCCGTTGAGCGTCAGCGCGAGCAAGACCCGGTACGTGCCCGGCGGCAGCTTGCCCCTGAGATCCACGATCAGGCGGTCGCCCTCCACGTCCTGAGCCCGGCCGGTCGCGACGACCTCGTCGCCAGCGCCGACCGCCGTCCAGCGCGCCACGACAGTGTCGTGCGTCTTCTCCCCGGTGGGCGCCAGACGCATCGGCTCCCGCACGATCTTATACGACCGCTCGAATTTCGTCAGCGTTTGCGCGTCGACCTGCAGCTCGAGGCGATCGCCCCGCCGGTCGATCGCGCCGATCCACGCGCGCCGCGGCAGCGCCCAGCGGTCGAACGACCCGACGACGTTGGGGTACGAGAGGTCGCGGAACACCGCCAGCACGGTGGCATCGGCCGACCACTTCTGCAGGCGATAGGGTCCGCTCGTCACGAGCCAGTGGCCGTTCTGGCGGCGGAACCGCCGGAGCGCGGCCCACCGCTGCTGGGCCTGCTCGACGGTGACGAGGCCCCGCAGCGCCTCGGGCACGTAGGCGCGGCGCTCGAGGCTCTCGGCGATCGGGCCCAGCGCGTCCACCAGCTTCCGGTCGCGGACCAGATCGAGCCAGGCGAGCCCCCGGCGCCGCGCCTCGTCCTCCGAGAAGGCCGCCAGCCCGCGCGTCACCGCCTCCTCCATCAGGACGAGGAGCTGCCACGGCACCGGGCTCCAGGGCGGCGCGATCGCCGGCGCGTCGGCCAGATCGGCAGCATGGCGCAGGTACACCTCGATCACCGGCGTCTCGAGGAACACCTGCAGATCGCCGAAATCTCGGACCTCGGTGTCGAGCTTCACCACGCGCACCGCGGCCAGCCATTCGCGCAGGAGCGCGGTCGCTCGATCGATCCCGCGGTCCTTCTCGCTCCAGCGGCGAGCGAAGACGTACGGATAGACGATGTCGGCGACGGTCATCTTCGTCTGGTCGTGGAACTTCGAGAGCGCCACCCGATACGTGACTCGCTGCTGGGCGACCGTGCCCGGCGCCGCCGGGCGCGGCGTGCCGGTCGATGGCTCGAGTATCAGCGCGTCGCGCGGCACCTCGACGGGGCCGGAGATCTCGGCGGTGCGCACCCGATTCGGCAGCCAGCCCACGCCGTAGGGCTCGGGCAGGACGGCCGCGTCGCCCAGAACCGACCACACGAGAGCGCCCGCCTCGTCCGTGAAGCCGGCGACCGGGTTCCACGCCGCCGCCGGGCGCGTCGCGGTTGCGACGCGAAGCCAGCCGTTCCATGGGAAGTCCTTCAGCTTCACGGTCCGGAAGAAGACGCCCGAGCCGAGGCCCGCCTGAGTGTCGAAGCCCACGTTCTCGACGCCCTCCGAGTAGCTGTCGTTCACCGCCTCGCGCCGGAGCGCGTACCCGAGCGGGATCCGCTCGCAGCCCCGGGTCACGAGCGAGACCAGGCGCCGCTCGAGGTTCAGCCGCTCGGTCGCGCTCGTGTAGTCGCCGCGGACGCGGCGGGCGAACGTCTCCTCGACGGCGCTGCGCGCGCTCGGATCGCTAAGGGCGCGCGCGGACAACGCGTGGGCGTGGAACCAGCCCTGCTTCAGCCAGGGCGGTCCGATCCAGCCGTTGAGCCGCGTCGCCGCCTCGCGCAGGAGCTGCTCGAGCGGCACTTCCTCGAGCGTCGCGTCCCACTCGCCGTCGGCGGGCCGCCAGGCCGGGCCGGCAGCGAGGCCGGAGACGCCTCTGGACATCCGAAGCCGCGGAATCGCTCCAGCCGTCGCGGCGCGCCCCTTCGCCGCCTCGACGAGGTCGGCGTGGTGCACGTAGTCCTCGTGCCAGGGCGTGACGGGATAGGGGTAGACGACGTACTCGGGCTTCGCCGTGGCCAGCGCGGGCGCCAGACGCATCGCCGCCGCGCAGCGCTCGCGCGGTTCGGCGAACGCGCGGCTCGCCGGATTGAACGTGAGCACGACGAACGCGCGGAACGATTCGATCCACGCCAGCTCCGCCGCGCCCTTCGGCGCCGCGAGTGGCCCGACGTACGCATGAATCGCGTTCCTGGCGAAGAGCCGCAGCGCGGCCCCCGGCTCCGCGGCCGTCACGGTGATCTCCTGCGGATAGAACGACGGGTAATACGGAATCTCGTGCCCCGCCTCCGCCCACGAAGCGAAGACGGCGAGGAACACCAGCACCGAGGCGAGCACGCGAGCCACGACTATGCGCGAGCGGGGCCGGAGGCGCCGGCCCGGGGCGCGACGCCCCCGGGCCGACACCCTCAGCAGAACGCTAGGCTTTGACGACCGGCCAGGTCTTGTCGATCCAGGTGTAGGTCGACGTCGGCTCGCCCTTGGGCCAGCCGGGCGGCGCCGTGATGCTCCGGATCGGGATCGTGATGATGCGGGCCGGATCGAGGATCGGGAACGGGTACTCTGCCACGTTCTTGCTGAAGCCGGTCACCGCGTCCTTGTAGCCCTGGTGATTGTCGGGACGGATGTAGACGTAGCCCCCGGGACCAGCCATCATCATGCCCTCGAGCAAGGCGATGATCGCCTCGTCGTCGGGCCAGCCACCGCCGATTTTGTTGGCCTTCTCGATGGCGGACTTCAGCATGTATGTGGCCGTGTACCCACCCTCGGCCTGGAAGTTCGGGTACTCGTTGAAGCGTGCGTGGTACTTCTCGACGAAGGTCTTGTTGAGCGGCCACTTGTCGCCGCCCGGGTACGTGAAGTGGTAGTTCGAATGCACGCCGGCGATCACGCCCTCGGGGTGGTCCTTGCCGATCGCGTGCGGCGCCACGCCGAAGGCGATCGTGCTGGCGAACTTCGCCTTCTGGAACATGCCATAGCGAAGCGCCTGCTTGTACATGGCGACGTAGTCGCCGCCCCACACCGACGACACGATCAGATCGGGCTTCGCCGCGATGGCCTTCGTGATATGCGAGCTGAAGTCGGTCGTGCCAAGCTTCGGCCAGCCCTCGGAGACCACCTCCGCCGGCGGCATCAGCTTCTTCATCACGATCTTCAGGTGGTCGAACGCGTTGCGGCCGTAGGAATAGTCCGGATGGATGTGCGCGATGCGCTTGGACTTGGGCCAGGTCTGGGCGATACCCAGCGCGCAGGTCACGCCATCGGCCGACTGCATGTTGGTGATGCGGAAGATGTAGTGCGGGTTCGGCACGGCCTTGTCGAACAGGAAGTCCGTGCAGCCGTCCACGAAGATCGTGAGGAGCTTCAGCTC
>QHSM01000200.1 GCA_003221595.1 Candidatus Rokuibacteriota bacterium
CTCGACCGTTCGACCCGACGCCGTTCATTGAACCTCAGTGTTCTAGAACTCTCTCCCGGAAACCCGATTCGCGATTCGCCGGGTTCGGGAGAGGAACGGCAACGCCGAAGGGAACTTGGGCGTGCCGCAACGATCTATTCTAGGTCAGTGACCCTCAGGTCACAAGTTCTCGCGTGAGCCGGATCAGGCTCTCCAACTTGCTCCGGGCGGCCCCCGAGTCGATAGACCGGGCCGCCAGCTCGACGCCTTCCTTCAGGTCG
>QHSM01000201.1 GCA_003221595.1 Candidatus Rokuibacteriota bacterium
TAGGTGCCCAGCTCGGCCAGCACCCGGGCGAGCGCTTCCGTGAGCGCCGCTGCCGCGACACCGATCACCTGGGCGTTGGCGCCCGCCGGATTCGTCAGCGGTCCGAGCAGGTTGAAGACCGTCCGGATCCCGACCTCGCGGCGGGCCGCCATGACGTGCTTCATCGCCGTGTGCAAGAGCGGCGCGTAGAGAAAGCCGATGCCGACCTCGGCGATACAGCGCCCGACCTGCTCGGGCGCGAGCTCGAGCTTCACGCCGAGCGTCTCGACGACGTCGGCCGAGCCGCAGAGCGAAGCCCCGCTGAGACCCGACATGGACCGGTTGCCGTGCTTGGCGACCTTGAGGCCCGCGCCGGCCACCACGAACGCGGTGGCCGTCGAGACGTTGAAGGTGCCCGAGGCATCACCGCCGGTGCCGCACGTATCGATGAGCATCTCACGGTCAGTACCGGTGAGGGCCGCCGTCTCCTCACCGCGGGTGGGGACCCGCGCCACCTTCTCGCGCATCACCTGCGCGAAGCCGATGAGCTCCTCGATGGTCTCGCCCTTCATCCGGAGCGCGGTCAGGAACGCGGCGATCTGGGCGTTGGTGGCCGCCCCCGACATGATCGCTTCCATCGCCGCGGCGGCCTCGATGCGGGTCAGGTCGCGGCGGTCGACGAGGATGCGGATCGCCTCGGTGATGATCGGACTCGTCATGCCGGCCCCTCCCTCCCCCTCGCGCGCTGGGCCCCCAAGAGTACCTTATCCGTGCATCGGAGAGGACCCTCACGACCTCATTCCCCTCCTCATTTCGTCAGGATCAGCTTGCCGGACTTCGTGATGCGCAACCGGTATTCCTGCCCGTGGTGGACGATGACCAGCTCCCGGTCGAGCTGGAAGAGCGTCACGCTCTCGACCCGGCGCGGCGGCCGCGCCGCCGCCTCAGCGCGCGCCGGCTGCATCGGGGCCCTCGGGTACAATCATTTCCATATTTCGGTCTACCGTCTTTGCCATATTAGGAGGCCCTAATGGATAGCGTGAAGCGCGCGGGCTTGTCAAGGGCCGCCGGCGGCGGCTCCTCAGCGACCGAGATACGCCTGCTTGACGTGAGGGCTCGCCAGGAGGCTGTCCCGCGTGCCCTCGAGCACGATGCGGCCGTTCTCGAGCACGTAGCCGCGGTGCGAGAGCTGGAGCGCCCGCGGCACGTTCTGCTCGACGAGGACGATCGTCGTGCCGCCGCGATTGATCCGCTCGAGCGTCTCGAAGATCAGCTTCACCGTCAGGGGCGCCAGCCCGAGACTCGGCTCGTCCAGCAGAAGAAGCCGCGGGCGCGCCATGAGCCCGCGCCCGATCGCGCACATCTGCTGCTCGCCGCCCGACAGGGTGCCGGCCAGCTGCCACTCGCGCTCGCGCAGCCGCGGAAAGAGCGTGAAGACGGTCTCGAGCGCCTCGTCGCGCCGGCGCCGGTCCGCCGCGCGGCCGCCGAGCTCCAGGTTGTCGCGCACGGTCATCGTCGGAAAGAGCTGGCGCCCTTCCGGGACGTGGGCGATCCCCCGGGCGACGATCTGGCTCGAGCCGAGACCGTCGAGCCGCGCGCCCTCGAATTCGATGCGCCCGGCGCGCAGGGGCAGAAGCCCGCTGATGGCGCGCAGGGTGGTGGTCTTGCCGGCGCCGTTCGATCCGATCAGCGTCACCGCCTCGCCGGGGCGCACCTCGAGCGAGACCCCGGAGATGGCCGTCAGGTCGCCGTAGCCGGCCTCGAGCCCGTCAAGCCGGAGCAGCGCGGACATACTCGTCCCCCAGGTAGGCCTCGATCACCTTCGGATGATTGGCGACGTCGGCCGGCGTGCCCTCGGCGATCTTCTCGCCGAAGCTCAGCGCGACGATCCGGTGCGAGAGCGCCATCACCGCCTGCATGTTGTGCTCGATCAGAACGACGGAGATGCCGGAGGCGTGCACGTCCCGAATCAGGCGAATGATCGCCTCGACCTCCGTCGGATTGAGTCCCGCCATCACCTCGTCGAGCAGGAGCAGGGCCGGCTCGGTGGCGAGCGCGCGCGCCAGCTCGAGCCGCTTGCGCTCGGCGAGCGTCAGGGCGGTCGCCGCCACGCCGGCGCGGACGCCGAGCCCCACGCGCTCCACGACCTCGCGCGCGCGGTCCAGCGCCTCGGGCGCGCGCGGATGGCGGGCGAGGGCGCCCACCCTCACGTTCTCGAGGACGGTCATGCGCGCGAAGGGCCGCGTGATCTGGAACGTCCGGGCCAGGCCGAGGCGGCAGATCGCGTGCGGCGGGAGCCCCACGATGGAGCGGTCGCCGAAGCGGACGTCGCCGGCGTCCGGGGCGAGGAATCCCGAGAGGAGATTGAAGACCGTCGTCTTGCCGGCGCCGTTCGGCCCGATGAGCCCGAGCATCTCGCCCGGCGCCACCGTGAGGTCGAGGCCGGCCACCGCCCGGAGGCCGCCGAAGCTCCGCGACAACCCGCGCGCCTCCAGCCGCGCGGTCATGGCCGCGAAATCCTTCGTTCGAAGAGGCGGCGGAGACGCGGATACGCGCCTTCGGGGAGGAACAGCACCACGCCGATCAGGAGCACGCCGTACGCGATCAGGTGCGCGCCGTGCAGTCCTCCCCCACCCAGGTAGAGCCGGGAGAGCTCCGCCAGCGGCGTGAGGATGAACGAGCCCAGGATGGGACCGACGAGCGTGCCCGCGCCGCCGACGATCGGCCGGAGGATGATCTCGACCGAGAGCGGGATGCCGAAGAGCGAATTGGGCTGCAGCGAGAAGAGGTAGAACGCGTAGAACGTGCCGCCCAGGCCCGTGAGGAAGGACGACACGACCATCGCGAGCAGCTTGTACCTGAACGCGTTCACCCCGCAGGCCTCGGCCGCCGTCTCGTCCTCGCGGATCGCCGCCAGATAGACGCCGAAGCGCCGCCGGCCGATCGCCCAGGCGATCGCGGTGGCCGCCAGCATGAGCGCGAGCGCGATGTAGTAGTAGGCGCGGGCATCCTGGAACTGGAACTGGCGCGGGTCGCCGGTGAACGTGATGTACAGACCGAGCGGCCCGCCGAGCGCGTCGATGTTCGAGACCGCGACGCGGCAGATCTCCGCGAACGCGACGGTGAGCAGCACGAAGTAGAAGCCGCGCAGGCCGAAGCGAAAGCCAAGATAGCCGATGATCGCGCCGAGCAGCGCGGCGAGCGCGGCGCCGACGAACATGCCGAGCCACGGCGTGAGCCCGGCCGCGGTCGCCAGCATCGTCGCCGTGTAGCCGCCGACACCCACGAAGGCCGCGTGCCCCGCCGAGAGCTGGCCGGCGTAGCCCCCCACGATGTTCCACGCCTGCCCGAGGAACCCGTAGAAGAAGATCAGGATGAAGATGGTGAGCGCGTACGAGCTCAGGACCGCCGGAAGCGCGAGCAGCACCGCCAGCGCCGCGACGGCCGCCCACCTCATAGCGTCCGCCTGCCGAAGAGGCCGGCCGGGCGCGCGAGGAGGATCAGCACGAGCAGCGAGAAGCTCATCAGCTCCTTGAGTGAGGGTTTGAGGAACACGGCGCCGAGCGATTCGGCCACCGACACGAGCAGGCCGCCGATGAACGCCCCCGGGAGGCTGCCCATCCCGCCGATGATCACGATGTTGAACGACGTCACCGAGAGCGAGAGCCCGGTCGACGGCTGGAACGGGAGGATCGGGGAGACCAGAGCGCCGGCGGCGCCCACGCAGGCCGCGCCCACGCCGAACGCCACCGCATAGACGCGCCGCGCATCGGCGCCGATCACGAGCGCCCCGTAGGTGTTGTCGGCTACGGCCCGGATCATTCGGCCGGCATCGGTCCGGTGCAGGAACACCGAGAGGGCGACTGTGAGCGCGACCGCGACCGCGAAGGTCACGAGCCGGGCGACGTCGAAGAAGACGGGTCCGAGCCACAAGGTCGCGGCACCGAGGGACGACCGGACACGCGTCGGCT
>QHSM01000202.1 GCA_003221595.1 Candidatus Rokuibacteriota bacterium
GGGGGTCAGAGGAGATCGGTCGCGTCGATGCCGCGGGCGGCCAGGAGCGCACGAAGCTTGCGCAGCCCGCCCCCCTCGATCTGACGGATTCGCTCGCGCGTCATGCCGAGCCGGCGGCCGATCGCCTCGAGGCTCTCAGGCGGGTCGCCCTCGAGGCCGAACCGGCGCCGCAGCACGGTGCGCTCGTTGGCAGCGAGGTCGTCGAGCACGGTCACGAGGTTGGCGCGCTCGCGGAAGAGGGCGGCGATGGCGCTGCTCGGGTCCGCCGACGGATCGGCGACGAGGTCGCTCACGCGGCCCGCGCCCTCGCCCACCGGCGTCTCGAGCGACACGGGCTGCTGGCGAATCTCCTCGATCTGCTCCACGGTGGTGCCGAGGGCCGCCGCCAGCTCTTCCATCGTCGGCGGCCGCTCGAGGGCCTGGGAGAGCCGCTGCTGCTCACGCTGGTAGCGCCCGAGCAGGAGCTCGACGTGCACCGGCAGACGGATGGTCCGCGCCTGGTTCGCCAGCGCGCGGACGACCGCCTGGCGGATCCACCAGGTCGCGTACGTCGAGAATCGCGTGCCGCGTGTGCCGTCGAATTTCTCGACCGCGCGCAGGAGCCCGATGTTGCCCTCCTCGATCAGGTCCGGCAGCGGGAGGCCGCGGTTGAGATAGCGCCGCGCGATCTGGACCACGAGCCGCAGGTTGGCCTCGGTGAGCCGAGCCCTGGCGGCGGCGTCGCCCTCGCGCACGCGCCGCGCCAGCGCCACCTCGTCCTCGCGGGAGAGGAGCGGGATCCGCGAGATCTCCTTCAAGTAAACTCTGAGGTTCTCGCGGCTGGTCTCGCGCGTCTCCTCGCGGACCTCGTTGTCGACCTCGTCGACGAGGGTGTCGAGCGGCTGGTCGGGAACGGTCTCTTCGGCCTCCTCACTCATGTGGTCGCTCGACCGTCTCGTCGACCTGCGCGAACCGCGGTGGCAGCGGGAGCAAGTAGAGCGGATTGTAGGCGAGCCCCTCGTACCGGATCTCGAAGTGCACGTGATGAGTCGTGGCCCGGCCGGTCTGGCCGACCAGGGCGATCATCTCTCCGGCGTCGACACGGTCCCCGACCTCGACGAGGTTGACGTCGTTGTGGGCGTAGACGGTCACGAAGCCATGCCGGTGCTCGATCTTGACGACGAGCCCGTAGGCGGTCTCCACGCCGCTCGCGATGACCACGCCGCCCGCCGCGGCCCACACCGGCGTCCCGAGCGGCGCCTTGATGTCGATGCCGCCGTGCCAGCCGCTCCGACGCTGGCCGAAGGTCGAGACGACCGGGCCCTCGACGGGCCACGTGAAGGGCACGATCGAGCTGTCGAAGGCGGGCACCGCGAGGACGAGCCGGGTCGGCGCCCGCGCCCTCGAGACCGACACGGGCCGGACGGTCGGAGTCGGCGCGGGCGCACTCCCCCGCCCCGCGACGACCGTGTCCCCCGACGGAATGACCAGGCGCTGGCCGACCTTGATGGCATCCGGGCCGGGCAGGTTGTTGGCCCTCACGAGCGCGGCCACCGTGATGCCGTACTTCTTCGCGATCGCGGTGAGGGTGTCGCCGGGCTTCACCTCGTGCGTGCGCTGCGGCACGCGCGGCTCGGCGTGCGCGGCTACCGGCCC
This sequence comes from Candidatus Rokuibacteriota bacterium, assembly GCA_003221595.1. GTDB lineage: Bacteria > Methylomirabilota > Methylomirabilia > Rokubacteriales > CSP1-6 > AR31. The sequence goes on from QHSM01000202.1 coordinate 1,636, forward strand.
GAGCGCGACTATCAGCCCCAGCGTCGCGAGCCCGAGCACGGCGCCCTCGCGGAGCGCGCCCACCCTCACGATTCGAACTCCGCGTACCGGATGCCGAACTCGTCGAACCGACCCGACGGCGGCAGCCAGCGAACCTTCACGTTCTCGACGAGCGAGAGGGGTGGTCCCTTGCCGAGCTCGCGGATGAACTCTTCGATGACCGGACGCGGCCCTTCGGCCCGGGCCCGCACGCGCCCGTCCTTGAGGTTCATGACGAAGCCGGCGAGCCCGAGGCTCGAGCCTCGCCGCTGCGCGTAGTTGCGATATCCGACACCCTGGACCCGTCCCTCGACGATGATTTCTGCCGCCGATTTCGACTTGCTCACCGATCGTGGCCCGGATTTCGGTCGCCCGTCCGGCCGCGTGACAACCGGCAGCCGGACGGGCGGAGAGATGGTCGGGGCGAGAGGATTTGAACCTCCGACTTCACGGTCCCGAACCGTGCGCGCTACCAGGCTGCGCTACGCCCCGACGCGACCGGCTCATTGTACAGGGTCGTCAAACCTCCCAGGCGTACTTTCCCACCAGCTTCACGAACTTGCACTCGCCGCACAGGCGCGTCTTCATTTCGCCTCGAACTTTCTCGACGACGGTCAAGACCTGGTTCACGGCGTCGCCGACCGGCACGACCATGCGGCCGCCCTCGCCGAGCTGCTGGAAGAGCGGCGGCGGCACCGACGGCCCGCCGGCCGTGACCAGTATCCTATCGAACGGCGCCTCGTCGGGCCAGCCGAGGGTGCCGCTGCCGACGCGCACCCAGACGTTGTCGTAGCCGAGCCGCTCGAGGAGGGCGCGGGCGCGCTCGGCCAGCCGGGGCAGCCGCTCGACCGAGCAGACGCGCCGCGCGAGCTCGGCGAGCACGGCCGTCTGGTAGCCCGAGCCGGTGCCGACCTCGAGAACCTTCTCCTGGCCGGAGAGCGCGAGGAGCTGCGACATGAAGCCCACGATGTACGGCTGCGAGATCGTCTGCTCCTCGCCGATCGGCAGGGGGTGATCGCCGTAGGCGCGATCGCGCAGCGCCTCCTCCACGAACAGATGCCGCGGCACGCGCCGCATCACGGCGAGCACGCGCTCGTCGGTGACCTCGCGGCGCGCGAGCTGCTCCTCCACCATGCGCGCCCGGGCCGATTCGTAGGCGTCGCGCGGCCGCTCCACTACCCTCTCCGCGGCTTCCTCGTCGGGGGTGTGGCGGCGGCCCGGCGGGGCGGCCGCGCGGTCTCGCCCCGGAGCTGCGCGGTCAAGCCGGCGGGCCAGTCGTCGAGCTGCATCATCGCGCGATGGTTGGTGAGATCGAGATGGAGCGGCGTCAACGAGACGAAGCCCTCGTGCACCGCGCCCATGTCCGTGCCCTCGAGCGAATCCCATTGGGGATCGCCGCCGCCGATCCAGTAATGGCTCCGGCCGCGCGGATCGGCCTGCTCGACGATCTTGTCCAGATAGACGCGATTGCCGAGGCGCGCCAGCCGGATGCCGAGCGGCGGCTGCGCCGGCACGTTCACGTTCAGCAGCGTCCTCGGCGGCAGTCCCGACACCAGCACGCGCATCGCGATCAGACGCGCCACGCGGCCGGCCACGTCGAAGTCGCCCCCGTCCACGAGCGACACCGCAATGGACGGTACGCCCAGGATCGTGCCCTCCATGGCGGCGGCGATGGTGCCGGAGTAGGTGACGTCGTCGCCGAGATTGGCGCCGTGATTGATGCCCGACACGATCAGCACGGGCGGCGCCGGCAGGAAGCCCAGGACCGCCAGGTTCACGCAATCGGCCGGCGTGCCGTTGACCGCGAAGCGACGCTCAGCGAGCCGGTGGGGTCTGAGCGGCCGGTGCAGCGTCAGCGCGTGCCCGCAGGTGCTCTGCTCGCGCTCGGGCGCCACGACGTACACGTCTCCGAGCTCGCCGAGCGCCTTCTCGAGCGCCGCGAGGCCGGGCGCGTGGATACCATCATCGTTGGTGAGGACCACGACAGACATAAAGGCGCGGCTAATGATAGAGGAGAAAAATGGTCGGGGCGACTGGATTTGAACCAGCGACCCCATGACCCCCAGTCATGTGCGCTACCGGGCTGCGCCACGCCCCGACCGCTAGACGTGAATTGTCGCAGATATCCCGGGGGGCTTCAAGAACCCAGACGCGTGCGCAGCACGCCGAGACGGTCGCGAATGCGCCTGAGCGCGTCCGCGTATGCCGTTTCCTTCATGCCGAGCTCGAGCTGGTCGGTGCGGCGCGACTCGGCGATGAGCCGCTTCTTGGCGCCTTCCAGCGTCAGCCGCTCGTCGTAGAGGAGCGTCTTGATCCGCTGGACGAGCTCGAGATCGCGGGGGCGGTACAGGCGCTGGCCGGCCGGATTCTTCTTGGGCCGGAGCAGCTTGAATTCCGATTCCCAGTAGCGAAGGACGTACGCGGGGACGGCCGTGATCGCTTCGACCTCCCCGATGCGGTAGTAGAGCTTCTCGGCGACTTCCGTCGTCACGCCGTTTGTGTATTGATCCGTTGTTTGAGCCCCTTGCTTGGCTTGAACGTGAGCACCTTGCGCGCCGTGATCTCGATGGACTCGCCGGTCTGTGGATTCCGCCCGCGGCGCGATGCCTTGCGGCGGATCCGGAAATGCCCGAACCCGACGATCTTCACGTCTTCACCCTTCTCGAAGCAGCGAAAGATGATGTCGAACACCGATTCGACGACCGATGACGACTGCCGCTTCGAGAGGCCGTGGTTGGCCACCGCATTGACCAGATCGTTCTTCGTCACGGTTGGACGTCACCTCCCTCTGGAGACGCGGCCCGGGAGGTCCACGCGGCTCCGGCGGTCACTGACCGGCTCGCGCGATGAACGGCGTGTAGCCACGCTGCTGGAGCTCGCGACTGCTCGACCGTCGCACCTGCACCTTGAGCCCGTCGACCGCGAGATCTTTCGAGAGCGCGACCGCGTCCCGCAGCGGCAGGCTGGGCTTCACGACCACGCCGCCGGCCGACGGCTCGGACGTGAGTCCCTTCGGACCGAGCTTCGCGTTGATATCCGCGGCCGTCCCGCCCGTCACGTACACGTCGTACTTGTCGCCGGCTGCCGACGAGCTCGGCGCGGGAGGGCTCGCACGCTCCGTCTTCGCGCCGTCGCTCATCGGCGTTTCTTCCACGTTGTACTTGAGCTCACGCAGTCGTGTCGCGAGCCGCTTGGCCGTATCCGGGCTCTTGAACGCGCCGACCTGCACGAAGTACGCGCCGGGGCCCTGCATTGCCGGCGCGGGGCTCGTCGCCTTCGGGCGCGGCGTCGTCGATTCCTTCGCGACCGCGCTCGTCCGCGTGTCCGCCCTCTTCGCGGGCGCGGGTGCCGGCGTCGATTTTTCCGGGGCGGGCGGCTTCTCCATCGTGGGCGCGGGCGCCGCAGTCGGCGCCTGTGGGGTCTCCGCGGGCGCCGCGGGCGGCACCATAGGTGCGGGTGGCGGCGAGGTCTCCGGTCGCGCGACGACCGTCGGCTTCGCCGCCGGCTGATTGGCGAGCTCGAGAACGTACGGAACCGCGACGGCGGCGACGACGCCGAGCACGACCACGACGAGGATCGCCCGGAACCAGAGCGCGGAGAAAATCGACCGCCGGCCCTCGTCCTCGAAGCGCTGCTCGTCGTCCTCGAGATCGTCGCGCGGACGCTCGGGATCCGCCATGCGCGTCATCTTAGCATAGACGTTGGGATTTCCATGCTTTCGGAACGCTCCCGGGCGAAGGCGATGTCGCCGACGAGGGCCTCGGCAGCCCCCCGGGTGTCGTTGGTGTCGATCATGACGGCCACCCGCCCCACCCGCGGGGGCTGCCGGCCGAAGAGAGCGACGTAGTCCTGAACGACGGCCCGCTGCTCGACCCGCCAGACACCCCGCTGGGCGCTCCCCGAGGCCACGACGATGACCTTGACGTTCGAGGCCTGGGTGCTCGTGAGCCGCGTGCCGACCGGCGCGCGCGTGTCCCACACGTAGCCCAGCACGTCGCTGCTCCGGAGGGGCGACGGCCAGCGCGGGAAGATCACGTAGAGCTGCGCCGCCTGGTCGTCGCGGGCGCGCTCGCGGATGTCTCCCCCGTCCGGGAGCTGGACGACCTTCCAGGACCACGAGAGGAAGGGGAACTCGCGGAGGTCGACGATCACGTCCCGGTAGAGGGCGAACGACGACTGCTCGCTCCGGAGCCGGAGGGCCAGGCGGTTCTCGTCCCTGACGAGCTCCACCGACGCCCGGCCCACGAACTCCTTCGTGGTCCATCCCGGCGGTACGCCCTCGGCCGGTAGCCGGGACGGCACGGTGTCGGCAACGCGCACGTGGATTCGACTCTCCGTGTCGGGGACCGCCGGAAGGCGACCCGCCGGCACCAGCGAGGGCGCGGCGGCGACCGCTGCGGGGCGCCCGCCGGCCCCGGGATTGGCCCGCGCTCCCGTTGAGGTGGTCCAGCCGAGGTACAGGGCGCGATGGCGAGGGCTCGCGAGCAGCACGACCACGCCGGCCAGGACGGCGAGGGCCAGGATGAGCCCCCACCCACCTGCCCGGAGCCGTCCCAGGCTCACCGGCGCACTCGCCTCGCCCGCGTCCTCGACTTGGTCGCCTTCCTGAGCGACAGCCGGATCGGAGAACCCGCCAGTCCAAACGCGTGGCGCAGAGACTTCACGAGGTACCGCGCGTAGGAAAAATGGATCTCGTCGGGCCGATTCACGCGAAGCGCGAAGGTCGGAGGCTGGAGGGCCACCTGTGAGGCGGACTGGATGGTCAGCGCGTCGCCCCGCAGCGACACCGGGCGCCGGGCGATCGCGGCACGCAGGGCCTGCGTCACCGCGTCGCCGGGAATCCGCCGCTTGGCCTCCGCGGCCACCTGGTCGATCGTGTCGAAGAGCTCGGGAATTC
>QHSM01000203.1 GCA_003221595.1 Candidatus Rokuibacteriota bacterium
GTGGCCGCGCTCGAGCAGGCGAACGTCAAGTTCGCCGGGCACGTGGAGAATCTCTGGCTCTCGACCCTCCTCTCCTGGGTCCTTCCCGCCGTGGTGTTCGCGGGGGTGTGGATCTTCGTCATGCGCCGCTTCGGCCCGCAGCAAGGGCTCATGACGATCGGCAAGAGCAAGGCCCGGATCTACGTCGAGCACACGACCGGGGTCACCTTCGACGACGTCGCGGGCATCGACGAAGCGCGAGGCGAGCTGATGGAGGTCGTGGACTTCCTCAAGAACCCCGATCGCTACCGGCGCCTCGGTGGGAAGATCCCCAAAGGGGTGCTCATCGTCGGCGCCCCCGGCACCGGGAAGACCCTGCTGGCCAAGGCCGTCGCGGGGGAGGCCGGCGTGCCGTTCTTCAGCTTGAGCGGCTCGGACTTCGTCGAGATGTTCGTCGGCGTTGGAGCCGCGCGCGTCCGCGACCTCTTCGCCCAGGCCCAGCAGAAGGCGCCGAGCATCATCTTCATCGACGAGCTGGACGCGCTGGGGAAGGCGCGAGGCGTCAGCCCGATCGTGGGCGGCCACGACGAGCGAGAGCAAACCCTGAATCAACTCCTCGCGGAGCTCGACGGCTTCGACACCCAGATGGGCGTCATGATCCTCGCCGCCACGAACCGCCCGGAGATCCTGGACCCGGCGCTGCTCAGGCCCGGTCGCTTCGATCGGCAGGTAGTCCTCGACCGTCCCGACCTCAGAGGGCGGGAGAAAATTCTCAATGTCCACGTCCGTGACGTCAAGCTGGCCCCCGGCCTCGATCTTTCCCTGGTCGCGGCGAGGACGCCCGGCTTCGTCGGCGCCGATCTCGCCAATCTCGTCAACGAGGCCGCGCTCCACGCCGCCCGCACCGGAAAGGATGCCGTGGATTTGACGGACTTCGATGAGGCCACCGACCGCGTGGTGGGTGGTCTCGAGCGCCGGTCCCGCGTGATCAACCCGAAGGAAAAAGAGATCGTCGCCTATCACGAAGCCGGCCACGCGCTGGTGGCGGAGTCGCGCGAGCACGCGGACCGGGTGGCGAAGATCTCCGTGATCCCTCGCGGCGTGGCCGCGCTCGGATACACGCAGCAGCAGCCGACCGAGGACCGGTACCTCATGACGCGCGCCGAGCTCCTGGATCGACTCGACGTGCTGCTCGGCGGTCGCGTGGCGGAGGAGCTCGTCTTCGGCGACATCTCGACCGGCGCGCAGGACGATCTCCAGCGGGCCACCGACATCGCGCGCCACATGGTCGCCCGTTATGGGATGACCGAGGCCCTGGGGCTGGCGACGTTCGAGCCGCCCCGCCAGGCGCTCTTCCTCAACGTCCCGTCGATGGCTCAGCGAGAGTACAGCGAAGAGACCGCCCGCCGGATCGACGACGAGATCCGAACGCTCTTCGAGGCGGCTCACGAGCGAGTCCGCCAGACCCTGACGGCGAAGCGAGACGTCCTCACGTCGCTGGCCAAGCTGTTGATCGAGAAAGAGGTCGTGAGCCGGGACGATCTCACCGCCCTCCTGGCGTCCGCGGATGTTGACTCGCGTGGTGTACCACTAGACTAGTACACACGCACTTGACTAGGAATGATTAGTGTACTAATATAGTCATACAGTATGAACGCGATGAATCTGAAGGTAGACGGGCACAGCCCGATCCCGATCCGGCTCCAGCTGATGGAGCAGCTTCGCCACGCCATCGAGGGCGGCGGCGTCCCGCGGGACCAGGCGCTGCCCAGCATCCGGGAGCTGGCGGGATTCCTCGGCGTCAATCCAAACACCGTCGCGCGTGTCATCGACGACTTGAAGCGCCTTGGATACGTGGAGGCGCGGCGCGGAGGGGCGTGTTCGTGGCCCCGGCGCCGCCAGCCCGGCCCTCCCCTCACCTCCGCGAGGCCTTCCTGCAAGATACGGTGATACGGGCCGCGGCTCTCGGGATGACGGCCGACGACTTGTCGGTGGGCGTTCTGAGCTTGGCCGGAGTCCGGCCTGCCGCGATCCGCGGGGCCGTCGAGGTCCTTCTGGTCGAGTGCAGCCCGCCGGAGCTCGATTTCTTTGCCAGGCAACTCGAGGCCCACCTGCCGGTCCGTGTCGAGAAAATGCTCCTCGCCGAGCTGACGGCGGTCACACGGCGCCCGAAGCAAGCCGGTCGGTGGCGGGCAGCGGTCACGAGCTTCTGTCATCTCCCGCAGGTGGAACGCCTTCTGAAGGGTAAGGGGGTTCCCGTGATCGCCCTGCTCGCCGAGGCGCATCTCGAGACCCTCCACCGTCTGGCCCAGTTCCCGTCGGGGACACGGGTGGGCGTCGCCTCCACCACCGTCGAGACGGCCCACAACCTGGAGCACTCGATCGCGAACGCCAACCTGCCGAACATCGCGCTCGTCGGGGTCTGCCCCGCCGAGGGGGCCGCGCTGGGTCGCCTGGTGCGGCGAGCGGACGTCATCGTCTGCTCCACCGCGGCGGCCGAACGGGTCCGGGGTCTCGCGGGTTCCATCGTACAGGTGATGATCGACGATCGGGCCCTCGACCAGCGGGCGATCGAAATGCTCGCGACCCTTCTGGTGCAACAAAACGGCGATCGGCCGACAGCCGCTCCGGCGCCGAGGCGGCTGAGGTCTCGCCGATCCGGTAGACATGAATCGCGACAAGGTGCAACGCGTGCGACGGCGCTTGGGAAGTGACGCGAGTCCGCCGTAACCAGATGAAGGAGGAGAAGTCATGACGTTCTTGATGTGGATTCTCGCAGGAGTGCTGGCCGGCTTGCTGGCCGGGTGGGTCATGAAGCGCGGAGGCTACGGACTGAGCTGGGACATCACCCTTGGTCTGGTCGGGAGCATCGGGGGGAGCTGGATTCTTCGATCCCTGGGGTTCTACCCGGGTGCCGGGATCATCGCGACGGCTATCGTCGCCTTCGTCGTGGCAGTGATCCCGATCGTCGCACAGCGCAAGTTCTTCGCCACTGAGCGTGCCACTCAAAAGAAGGATGCTTTCTGGCGGTGGGGGCTAGGCGCCGCGCTCGTGGCCCTCGTGGCCTGGCTCACCCTCGGGCCGGTACAGCAGCCAGCGGCGACGGCGACGCCGATCGACGAAAGGACGTACGCGGTGAAGCCGGCGTCGTTGAATGTGAAAGCCGGGATTGTCTCGGGCGAACTTACCGAACTGAGGGTCACGGAGCGCGTCGAGAAGGGGTCCGACCGGATCGTCACGGCGGCGAAGCTCACCGGGACGCTCAGACTGAAGAATACGTCAGCCAACCAGACGGTGCGGCTCCTCGAGGGGAAGCTCCTCTATATCGATCCAAAAGGACAGCCCATCAAGCTCGAGGCCGCGCGGACCGACCCGACCTTCAAGTTCACCGCTTACGGCAGCAGCGAGCGCCTCGATCCCGGACAGGAGGCCATCCAGCCCCTGGACGTGGAGTTCCCCGCCGAGGCCTTGAAGCCGAAGGGTCTGAAGGAGATCCGCCTCGAGTTCGCGTATATCCCATCACCCTATCGGGAGGAGACGGTCAACTTCGCCGTCTCGATCGGCCCAGGCAAGTGATGAGCCGTGCGAGGTGGCTCCGAGGAGCCACCTCGCACGCGGCCGTCGGAGCCTCGACCAGCTGTACCCACGCCTTCGCGCCGAAATTGTACGCCAATCTAAATACTTTTTAGTGAGATGGAGGGCCGTCTCGTGCCGAATCGTGTACTCGCCCGGATGGCTATGACCGGAATCTACTTGCTGCACGGCATCCCTCGGGAAGTCCAGCAGGCCTCGCGCATCCGCGCCGTCCGCGAAAAGACAACGCTGCGCATGGTGCTGCTGCAAGCGCTGAACGAGTACGCGGCAGGCGCTTGGCCGCCACGGGAGAACGAGCCCCGGCAAAACGACCTCTTCCGAACGAGAACTTGAATGGCCACATACCGCGAGATACAGAACTTCGTTCAGCGCCATCACGGCCTCGTGCCACAACTCAGCGGCGACGGAAGATGAGCGTCGCCTTCGAAATGTTTCTCGCGGCAGTCGTTATCGGTCTCCTGGGTGGCGGGTCAGCCGGGATTGTGATGAAGAACGGGGGCCACGGGCTGCTACAGGACCTCGCGAGCGCGCTTGCGGGAGCACGCTAGCGACCTGGATCCTCCAGGCAGCTCTGGGAGGGCATTCTAGTAACGAGTGTGGTCGCCTTAATCGGGGCGGCAAGTCTCATCATGGCCCAACGCAAGCTCTGGCGAGCGCACGCCTGAAGAACCCGCCCGACCCTCAGCGCTGCGTCATGGCCTCTCCACCTACTGATGCCCAGACGGCAACTTCCTGCCTTCACCTGCGCCACCCGCTCTGCGCCGCTGTTGGCGAACGGCCCTGGCCTGACTCTCGATGCTGGCAAAAAGCGCGGCGTGGCTTTCGCGCTTCAGCCCCACCCCGATAAGCGCACGAAGGACGATCTGGAGGCTCACCGGCAGCTTGAGCACGGTCGTCGCTCTGCCCGCAATGACGCGAGCCTGATCCAGCGTGTCCTGCGAAAGAACGAGAAGAAGTCTTGTC
>QHSM01000015.1 GCA_003221595.1 Candidatus Rokuibacteriota bacterium
GGTCCACGCGCTCCGAGCCCGGCGCCACGACCGATCGAGGATCGGGCGCTTCCCTCCGGCAGACCGCGATGTCGTGGTCGAGCTTGGCCGGCGTCATCCCCGGCTTCTCGTAGATCCACTCCTCGGTGGCACAGCCGGCGAGCAGGCTCGCCGCGTAGAGCAGCGCCACCGCCCGTCGAGTCACTGGATGACCCGGTCCGCCCGCCGCAGGAGCGGCAGCGGAATCGGCAACGGAATGGCGCGCGCGGTCCGGAGATTGACGACCAGCTCGAAGCGCGACGCGCGCGCCACCGGGAGGTCGGCCGGCCGCGCGCCCCTCAGGATACGGTCCACGAGTCCGGCGGCTTGCCGGAAGACGTCGGTCCATACCGCGCCGTACGAGATGAGGCCGCCCGCGTCCACGAAATCGCGGAGCGCGAAGACCGACGGCAGCCGATTCCGGCTGGCCGCCGTCGCGATCGGCTCCCGGCGCGCGAGCGTGAGCGCGTCGGCCAGCACGATGACGCCTTGCACGCGCTGCTCGCGGATCTTGACGAAGACCTCCCGGACGTCGCTGTCGCCGCGGACCTCGAACGCCACGATCTCGACGTGCTGCGCCTGCGCGGCGGCCTGCGTCGCCTTCAGATCCACGGCCGCGCTCCCGCTGGCCGGATTCCAGAGCGCCGCCACGCGCGCGGCGCCGGGCACGACCTGCCGCAGGAGCTCGAGCCGCCGCGCGCTCAGCTCCGGAACGAAGGTGGTGAGCCCCGTCAGGTTCGACCTCGCGGCCGCGGGATCCCCGGTGAGCCCGGCCGCGGCCGGATCGTCCGGCGAGACCATGACGATGGGGATCGTCTTCGTCGCCCGGCGGGCGGCCTCGATCGCCGGCACGCCGACGGCCACGATGACGGCGACGTTGAGACGCGCGAGCTCGTCGGCGTGCGGCGCGTACAGCTCCGGCTTGCCCTGAGCGTAGCGGGGCCAGATCTCGACCGATTGACCATCGATCCAGGCGCGCTCGCGAAGGCCGGCGCGGAGCACGGGGAGCGAGTCCGGCGTCGGCTCGTTGGCGAGATAGCCGATGGCGGGCACGCGCGCGTCCGGCGGGGCGGCGGCCGCCGGCGCGCCGGCGATCAGCACACCGGCCAGCAGAGCGGCGACCGTGCTCCGCCGCGCGATCCTGCGGCTCACGCGCGGGCGAGCGTCTCCCATGCGGCGACCTGCACGGCGCCGAACGGCGTGGCCTCGAAGGCCGACGCGGCGGCGCCGGTCGGCGAGTGCTCGCGGCCGGACACGTAGAAGGTGGCGCGCCAGCCGAGCTCGGCGTAGCGCGTGAGGCTCAGGTCATAGCCCTGCCGCGCCATGCCGGCGGCGATCAGCCCGACCCCGCGCCAGCCCGACAGCCACGCCCGCAAAGCCACCAGCGCGGGATCCAAGCCGGCAGTGCGCAAATCGGGCGAGCGGAGCCGAGTCGCGCCTCTGTCAGGCCACCCTCGGTTTGAGCCGGCCTCACGGACCCCGCTACCATCAACCCCGCTACAACAACTAAACCCGAGTGCGGCCACGAGCAGCGCGCGTCGCGACGGGCTCAGCATCCTCGGAGCCTATCAAACCGTCGAAGGAATTGGTATGATCCGCTCGATGGCGCAGGGGCTGCGTGAGCTGGTGGGGCGAGTCATGATCGATCCGGAATTTCTCGCCGAGCTGCAGCGCGCTCCCGAGCCGCTGCTGGCGCAGTACGAGCTGAGCGACGCCGAGCGCGCGATCGTCGAGCAGGCGCTCGCGCGCCTGGCCCGGACGCCCGCCAGCGAGCGCCGCCGCCAGTTCCGCAACACTCTCATCAGCCGCGTGGCCACCTAGGCCCCGGTCACTCTGCCCGTGCCGGCATCCGTGGAAATACTCGCGTTCCTGCGCGACGTTCGCGTCTTCGAGGCCTTCTCCGATCCCGACCTCGCCGCCGTGGTCGACCGCCTGCGCGAGCGCGAGCTTCGCCGGCGCCAGATCCTGTTCCGCGAGGGCGACGCCGGCGACGAGATGTTCATCGTGCGGCGCGGTACGATCCTCATCTCCAAGGCGGTGACCGGCAAGGTCGAGCAGGTGCTGGTGCGCGTGGAGCCCGCGGACTTCCTCGGAGAGATGAGCTTGTTCGACGGCTCGCCCCGGTCGGCGACGGCGCAGGCCGAGACCGACGTCGCATTGCTCGTGCTCGGGCGGGACAGCCTGCGCGCGATGACCGAGGCCACGCCGCGCGCCGCCGCGGCGTTCTTCTACGCGATGGTCCAGGTCTTCATGGAGCGACTCAGGCGGTCGACGCAGCAGGTGGCCGAGGCGACGCGCTGGGGCCTCGAGGCCACCGGCCTCGACATCGAGTCCCGGTGATGGAAGGGCCCGCCCCCGCGAAGTTCGAGCTGCTCGTCCGCGGCGAGGACGAGGAGGATTTCGAGCTCCGGGAAGTCCCGAGCGCCGTCGGCTACATCAACTCGCGGCCGCACCGGGTCGATCCGGAGTCGTACGAGATCTCCGAGCTCCGCTCGCGGCTCGCCGGCCCGCCCGGGTTCATCCTGAAGAACCGGACGACGGATCGTTTCCTCCTGCTCTCGGCGCAGGAGCGCTTCCTGTGGGACAAGATGGACGGCGCGACCTCGCTGCAGGAGATCGCGACGGCGTACGTCCTGGCGTACGGCGAGTTCGACTTCGAGATCATTCCGAACCTGCTCCGCAAGCTCCAGCGGGCGCAGCTCCTGACGTTCGAGCCGCGCTCGCGCCTGCGAAAGGCGCTGGCCCGCAATCGCGACCGCGTTCTCGTGAAGGCGATCGAGCTGGCGCTGACCAGCCTCGAGCGCATCCGGATCGCGAGCCACAACGTGCATCCGTTCTTCCAGCGCCTCTACCGGTACGGCGGGTTCGCGCTCTTCACGCCTGCGGCCATCGTCGCCTGCGTCGGTCTCGCCCTGCTCGGCGCCGGCGCCGCCTTCGCGCTCTCGGGCGGGATGCACGACGTCCTGGAGGGATTCGGCGGCCGGGCGCTTGTCGGCCTCATCGCCGTCAAGCTGCTCTTCTTCGCGAGCGTGGCGCTTCACCAGTTCGTGCACGGTCTGGCGTGCATCCATTATCGGCGCCGGGTGCGCGAGTTCGGGTTCACCTTCCTGCACGGCTTCGTACCCACGTTCTACGTGGACGTCACCGACATCTTCATGGTGGGCCGCCGCGCCCGCTTCGTCACCGCCGTCACCGGAACGCTGGTGCACCTGATCCTGGGGGCGGTCGCGTTCATCGTCGCGGTCAGCGCGCCGGCGGGCAGCTTCACGCAGGCGTTCGCGGCCGCGTCCGGCATCATCCAGTGGCAGGCGCTGGTGATCGCGCTCTACCCGTTCTGCTTCATCGAGATGGACGGCTACCACGTGCTCGTCGACGCGCTCGGCGTGCCGACGCTCAAGCACGACGCGCTCACCTACGTGAAGGGCCTCCTCACCGGGACCGGCTACACGCGCTTCGGCCGCGAAGAAGCGCTCTGGCTCGGCTACGTCGTGCTCTCCACGCTCTCGGTCGCCGCGTTCATCGCGTTCAACGTCTGGATCATCGCCAGCGCCACGAGCTGAGCCTCACGCCGCGCCTTCCTCCACGAGGGCGTCCACCGCCGCCGCGATGTCCCGCGCGCGCTCCGCGCGGCTGCGCGCCGCGGGCCCGCTCTTGCCCTCGAGCGCCGCCGGCTGAGCGGCGGGCGGGAGACCGAGCATCTCGGCCTGCGCGCGTCCCCTGAGCTCGTCGCCGACGAGCGCCGCCATCTCGGCAATCGCCGCCAGGCCGAGCGCCGCGCGGTCGGCTCGAGCGGTCGCGGCCGCCAGCCGCCCGGCGAGCGCCTGTCGCAGCCGGTCGGAGATTCGCACGCGGCCGTGCCCGATCTGCGCCAGGTCGCGCGCGACGGGCCCCCACTCGAGCGAGAACGCCGCGGCCGCCGACTCGACGAACGGGGCCAGTGGCGGGGCGCACCGCGCGGCGACCGCCGCCACCACGCCCGACCAGACGCTGGCCGGGAGAGGCCGGCTGACCGCCGCCGGGGGCTCAGCGGTGAGAATCGTCGCGAGCTCGCCGTCCGGACGGAGCAGCAGATGGTCCTCGAGCCGCTGCCCGAGCGCCCAGAGCACGCAGCGCACGCCGTCGGTCGCGTCGATGATCCGGCGCGCCGAGTGCCGCGCGACGCCCTGCCAGTCCGGCCGATAGTACGTGCCGCCGCGCCAGACGACTTTCTCGATCCGTTCGCGGACCTGCACGTAGAGATCGTCAGCCGAGAAGACGCGCTCGGCCGGCGCGGGCGTCCACACGAGACCGCCCTGCATGAAGGCGGCGAGCGGATCCGCCGACACCGGCTCGTACCGGAACGATTCGAGCAGCGCGAGGAAGAGCTGCTCGGTCGGGTAGGGGCCTCGATAGGCGAGCGGCCGGGCCCCCTGCGCGGCGGCGAGCTCGGCGATGAGGTTGAGCACCGCGGTGCCGCCGCCCCGCGGCAGCCGTGCGGGCTCGCCGAGCGCCGGGATCCGATCGATCCGGGTCCAGTCGAGCGCCTCGAACACGGTGAGGGGAGTTCCGCGCCATTCGCCGCTCGAGGGCTCCGCCGCGTGCCACAGCCGATCGGACCAGCCCCACGGCGCCTCACGGGTGGCGCGCGGCTCGATGCCGAGCCACGACCGGTCGGGAATGCGCACCCAGGCGCGCTCGAGAGACCCGGCGGCGGAGCGATCTACCAGCGCGACGAGCGTCCCCCGGCGATCGACGGCCTGCACGAAGCGGAATGATACAATGCGATCCGTCAATGGTGACCTGGCTCTCGGCTCTCGAGCTCGCGGGCCTCGTCCGGCAAAAAGAGGTGAAGCCGCTCGAGGTGCTCGACGCCGTGCTCGCGCGTCTCGAGGCGGTCAATCCTACACTCAACGCCTTCTGCCTCGTAGCCGCCGACGCCGCGCGGGTCGCCGCGCGCGAAGCGGAGATCGCCGTCATGAAGGGCGAGCCCATCGGGCCGCTCCATGGCGTGCCTATCTCGATCAAGGACGTCCTCCCGGCGCGCGGTCTCACGACCACCGGCGGCTCCCGGCTCTACGAGGAGTTCGTCCCCGAGCACGACGCGCTCGCGGTGGGCCGCTTGAAGGCGGCCGGCACGGTGCTCTTTGGCAAGACCAACACCTCGGAGTTCGGCTACAAGGCGCTCACCGAGAACCCGCTCTTCGGCGTCACGCGCAATCCGTGGGACACGACCCTGACGCCCGGCGGCTCGAGCGGCGGCGCCGCCGCGGCGGTGGCGAGCGGGATCGGCCCGCTGGCGCTCGGAACCGACGGCGGCGGCTCGATCCGCATTCCGGCCGCGTTCTGCGGCGTGTACGGCTTGAAGCCCTCGTTCGGGCGCGTCCCGGATCGCGCGGTGTTCGGCGGCTTCGAGCACGTCGGGCACGTCGGGCCGATCACGCGCACCGTCCGCGACGCGGCGGCGGTGCTCGACGTCATCGCCGGCGGCGACGACCGCGATCGCGAATCGTTGCCGCGGGAAGCCGGCTCGTATCTCGAGGCGTGTGACGCGGACGTGAAGGGGCTCAACGTGGCGTGGGCGCCCGACCTCGGCTACGCGGCGGTCGATCCGAGAGTCCTGGCGGTCTGCGAGAACGCGGCGGGAATCTTCGAGACGCTCGGCTGCCACGTCGAGGTCGTCAATCCGGGCTGGGAGAATCCCGAGGAGCCCTTCACCACGATGATCGCGGCCCAGTTCTACGCCGCGTGGTCCGATCGGCTGCCGGACGCCGAGCCGCACATGGACCCGTCGCTCGTGAGGCTCATCCGCCGGGGCGGCGCGGTCAGCGCGCGCGACTACCTGCGCGCGGTCGCCTTCGTGGAGGCCTACTGGGCGGAGGTACAGACCTTCCTCGAGCGCTTCGACGTGCTGCTCATGCCGACCGTCGCGGTGCCGCCGTTCGGCGCCGGCGCGCTTCCGCCGCGCGAGATCGCCGGACAGGACGTCTCGGTCCTCGGCTGGATGCCGTTCACGTACCCCTTCAACATGACGGGCCAGCCCGCGGCGAGCGTGCCGGCCGGGTGGACCGACGAGGGCCTGCCTGTCGGTCTGCAGATCGTCGGACGCCGCCACGCCGACGGCACGGTGCTCGCCGCTTCCGCTGCCTTCGAAGCCGCCTCGCCCTGGAGAGATCGCCGTCCCGGGTTGTAGCGCCGCCCGTGGAGGGTGCCGATGACCGATCGGGGGCGCTGGGCGATCGTCACGGGCATACTCTTCACGCTGCTCGCCGTCGTCATCTGGCTCGTCGTCGTCGACGCCCCCATCGTCAAGTTTCTCGTCCGTCTCTACCAGGACAAGAAGTTCCTCAAGGAGACCGTCAGATCGTGGGGCTGGATGGCGCCGCTCGTCTTCATCGCGATCCAGGCAACGCAGGTGATCATCTCGCCGATTCCCGGCGAGATCACCGGTCCGGTCGGAGGCGCGCTGTTCGGAACAACGCTCGGGCTCATCTACTCGACCATCGGGCTGACGCTGGGCACGCTCTTCTGCTTCTGGGTCGGCCGCAAGTGGGGCGAGCCCCTGGTGCGCCCGTGGCTCAGCGAGCACCACTGGAATCGGATGAGCTTCATCATCGAGGCGGAGGGCGCGATCATCTGCTTCATCATCTATCTCGTCCCGGGCTTTCCGAAGGACATCGTCTCCTACCTGTTCGGGATCAGCCCGATGCCCTTCTGGATCTTCGCGATCATCTCGACGATCGCGCGGATTCCCGGCACGTGGGTGTCTTCCTACTTCGGCGCGCACGTGGCCGAGCAGCAGTACATCTACGCGATCGCGTTTCTGGCGGTCGTCGTCGCCCTGTGCCTGCCGCTCTATTACTACCGCGATCGCATCGTCAAGCGGCTTCACCGGCCGGGCAAAGCCTGATGCCGCTTGACGGGCGCTCGCGCGCTCGGTAGACTCGTCAGCACATCATGCGTACCACGACGCGCCGGTTCGGGTTCTTCGGGTACTTCTACTTCACCGAGGTCCGCTCGGGCGCCTTGACTTGATCTGAGCAGGGAGCCGCGGGCGGACCGAAAAGCCCGCGGCGCCGGACGCATTCCAGGCCGCGGGTCCCCCCGCGGCCTTTTGTTTTCAAGGCCACCGAACCAGGCGGACGCGCACGAACAAGGGCGCCAAGGCGCACGGACAAGGGCGCCAAGAGGAAAGCGGGCGAAACCTTTAATAGCCGCCACAAGGGCGGAACGGGCGAGCGGAGCCACGAGCATCTGTTTCAGGCCACCCTCGGTCTGAGCCGATCTCAAAGGTCCCCGCTCCAAAAGGACAAGTCATGATCATCGTGCTGAAGTCGGGAGCCACGGACACCGAAGTCGCGGACGTCTGCCAGCGGATCACCGCGATGGGCTACAGCCCCCACACGATCCGCGGCACCTTGCGGACCGTGATCGGCGCGGTCGGCGACGATCGCGGGAAGGAGCGGTTACGGAGCCTCGAATCCGTCGCGTGCGTCGAGTCCGTCACGCCGATCCTCAAGCCGTACAAGCTCGCTAGCCGGGAGGTTCGCCAGGAGTCAACCCAGGTCCGCGTCGGCGACGTGACGATCGGCGGGCGGGCGATCGTGGTCATGGCCGGACCGTGCTCGGTCGAGTCGCGCCTGCAGCTGCTCGATGCCGCGGCGGGGGTGAAGGCCGGCGGCGCCCGGATCCTGCGCGGCGGCGCGTTCAAGCCGCGCACGTCCCCCTACGCGTTCCAGGGGCTCGAGGACGAGGGATTGAAGCTCCTGGCCGAGGCGAAGCGCGAGACGGGGTTGCCGATCGTCACCGAGGTGATGGAGCCGGACAAGGTGGACCTCGTGGCCGAATACGCGGACATCCTCCAGATCGGCGCGCGCAACGTCCAGAACTTCTCGCTGCTCAGGCGCGTCGGCGACACCGGCAAGCCCGTCCTGCTCAAGCGCGGCATCCGGACGTTCGAGGCCACGACGCGCTTCACCCTCGACCTGAACGCGGTGCCCGTGGTGAAGAAGCTCTCGCACCTGCCCGTCGTGGTCGACCCGAGCCACGGGACGGGCCACTGGGACCTCGTCGAGCCGATGGCGATGGCCGGCGTGGCGGCCGGCGCCGATGGGCTCATCATCGAGGTGCACCCTCGACCGGAGGAGGCACTGTCCGACGGCCCGCAGTCGCTCAAGCCCGAGCGCTTCGCCGCCCTGATGCAGCGCGTGCGGCGGATCGCCCAGGCCGTGGACCGGGATCTCTAGTAACCTCCCGGTCTATAATCGTGGAGATGCTCGCCAAGGCGTGGAAGCGGGTGAGGGAGCGCCCCCTTGCCGGGGTGGCTGTATCCCTCGCCGTCCATCTCGCGGTCCTGGCCGCCCTGCTCTGGGTGAGCGGCCCGTCGAGTGTCTACACGGCGAAGCGCGGCGAGCCGCTCTTCATCGAGCTGCCCCAGTCTGACGAGTCGGCGCAGCGCGGCGCCCCGGCCGCCAGCCCGCCGTCTCCGCCCGCGGCGCCCAAGGTCCAGCCGGAGCCTCCCGCGCCGCGGGTCGCCGCGCCGCCGAGGCCGGCGTCGCCGCAGACCCGGCTCGAGGCGCGTGCCCCGGAGCGCCCGAGCGTCGCAACCCCGCCGCCCGCCGTTCCCGAAGCCCCGTCCGGCGAGCTGCCCCGCGCGGCCTCGGCACCGCCGAAGGCCGCCGAGCCCGCACCGAGCGAGCCGGCCCGCGCTCCTGAGCCGCCGCGCGAGGCGACACCGTCGAGCCCGGCACCCCGCGTCGCGGCCGTCCCCGAGTCCCAGCCCGCACCCGACATCCGCAAGGCGCTGCGCCGAAGCGGCCCCGGCCCAGGAGGCGCCGGCGGTAAGGGCGAGGGGTGGTCGGGCATCGAGGGCGAGCCGATCCCGCTCGACTCGTCCGATCCGAAGTTCAACGACTACCTCGACCGCATCCGGCGGATGATCAAGGAAAAGTGGGGCTACCCGTGCATCAAGGACATCACCAGCGGGCACTGCGACTACAAGTCGGCCCGGCTCGTGATCGTCTTCGGCATCCTCAAGGACGGGCGCGTGCCCATGCTCGAGGTGTCGCAGCAGTCGGGGTACGACGTCTACGACGACTACGCCGTGAACGCCATCAAGCTGGCGTCGCCGTTCCCGCCCGTGCCCGCGTCGCTGATGGCGACGGCGAAGTCGGGGAGCGCCGGCGTGAAGATCGTGGCCGCCTTCCAGTACGTGCTGGTGGAAAGCTCGCTCACCAATATCCTTCGTTGAAACGCTCGTAATTCCGGGACCTTGTCTTGACAGCCTCGCCGCGGCGCATGTAGCATGGTCGTCACTCTGGATAGGCTCGTAGCTCAGTGGGAGAGCGCCTCTCTGACGCAGAGGAGGTCGGCGGTTCGAAACCGCCCGAGCCTACCAATCACACACGAAGACGAGCGCGCCACTGTCTGAAGAAGAGCGGCATCTCAAGCTGACCGGCGACTTCGACTGCGATCCCTCGCCGCTCGCGACCTTGCGTCATTCCACCTCGCACGTCATGGCGCAGGCGGTGAAGCGGCTCTTCCCGGCGGTGCGCGTGGCCATCGGGCCCGCGATCGAGGACGGCTTCTACTACGACTTCGCGAAAGGGGAGCCGTTCGCGCCCGAGGACCTCGTGAAGGTCGAGGAGGTCATGCGGGAGATCGCGAAGGCGGATCATCCCTTCGAGCGGCAGGAGATGTCGCGCGAGGACGCGATCCGCTTCTTCCGGGAGCGCGACGAGCCGTTCAAGGTCGAGATCCTCGAGGGGATCGCCGCCCCGCGCGTGTCGCTCTATCGCCAGGGCGACTTCATCGATCTCTGCCGCGGGCCCCACGTGGCGTCGACGGGTCACGTGAAGCACTTCAAGCTCCTCTCGTCCTCCGGCGCCTACTGGCGGGGCGACGAGCGCAATCCGATGCTGCAGCGGATCTACGGCACCGCGTGGCTCACCAAGGACGAGCTCGACAAGCATCTCTGGCGGCTCGAGGAGGCGAAGAAGCGCGACCACCGCAAGCTCGGGCGGGAGCTCGATCTGTTCGAGCTGCACGACGTCTCGCCCGGCGCGCCCTTCTGGCTGCCGAACGGCTGGACGGTGGTGCGCGAGCTGGAGCGGTTCGTGCGTGAAGCGCTGGACGCGCGGGGCTACCAGGAAATCTCCACGCCGATCCTCGTCAACAAGCGGCTGTATGAGCAGTCGGGGCACTGGGACTACTACCGGGAAAACATGTTCATGGTCGAGGTCGAGGAGCAGCTCTTCAGCCTCAAGCCGATGAACTGCCCGGAGTCCACGCTGGTCTACCGCCACGCCCTGCGCTCGTACCGCGACCTCCCGCTGCGCTTCGCCGACATGGGGCAGCTGCACCGGAACGAGCGCTCCGGCACCCTGACCGGGCTTCTCCGCGTCCGCCAGTTCATGCAGGACGACGCGCACATCTACTGCCGGCCCGATCAGCTCCAGGACGAGATCACCGCGATGCTCGAGCTGGTGCGGGACTGGTACAAGACCTTCATGCTCGAGGCGTACTTCAAGCTGTCGACGCGCCCGGAGAAGTCGCTGGGAACCGACGCGCAATGGGCGGCCGCCGAGCGGACGCTGCAGGACGCGCTGCGCGCCAAAGGCCTCGCGTTCGACCTGAACCCGGGCGACGGCACGTTCTACGGCCCGAAGATCGACGTCGACGTGCAGGACGCGCTGGGACGGCGGTGGCAGAACGCCACCATCCAGGTCGACTTCCAGCAGCCGGAGCGCTTCGGCCTCGAGTACATCGACAGCGACGGCCAGCCCAAGCGCCCGGTCATGGTGCACCGGGCCATCCTGGGCTCGTTCGAGCGCTTCGTCGGCGTGCTGATCGAGCACTACGCCGGCGCCTTCCCGACGTGGCTGGCGCCGGTGCAGGCGCGGGTGCTCCCGATCAGCGAGAAGCACGTCGAGTACGCCCGCACGGTGCACGCGCGCCTGCGCGCCGCGCGACTGCGCGCCGAGCTCGACGACCGCAACGAGAAGCTCGGCTATCGGATCCGCGACGCGCAGGTCCGCAAGGTGCCGTACATGCTGGTGGTCGGCGCGCGCGAGGCCGAGAACGGCACCGTGAGCCTCCGCCACCGCACCGGGGACGACCTCGGCGCCGTGCCGATCGATCGCGTCCTCGCCGACCTCGCCCGCGAGATCGCCGCGCGCGACGCCGGCCTCACCGTGGGTCGCTCGTGATCGGCCGTCCGGCCGAACGGATTTACTTAGACTCGCGCCTCGGCCGGCGGGACCCCTGCCCCGCGACGGCCGGCAGCGCGAACTGCGCCGCGCGTCGCGGCTAACGAGGAGCACGCCTATCAGCCAAGCCAAGGACATCCGTATCAACGAAGGCATCCGGGTTCGTGAGGTCCGCGTCGTCAGCGCCAACGGCGAGCAGCTCGGGATCATGCCGATCGCCCAGGCCCTGGAAAGCGCCCGTCAGCAGGAATTCGACCTTGTCGAGGTGGCGCCCGAGGCTCAGCCGCCGGTGTGCCGTATCATGGACTTCGGCAAGTACAAGTACACGCAGGCGCGGCGGCTCAAGGAAGCGCGCAAGAAGCAGACGACGATCCTGGTCAAGGAAGTCAAGATGGGACCCAAGACCGAGAAGCACGACTTCGACTTCAAGCTGAAGCACGTGCGGCGCTTCCTCGAGGAGGGCCACAAGGCCAAGGTCACGGTGCGCTTCAAGGGGCGCGAGATGGCGCACACGGAGCTCGGCTGGAAGATGCTCAACAAGATGGTGGAGGCGACGCAGGACATCGCCAACACCGAGAACAATCCCCGGCTCGAGGGACGGATGCTGCACATCATCCTGAGCCCCAAGGCGCACGCCTGAGAGCGGCGCGGGCGAGCCGACCGGCGAGGAGACCTCGATGCCCAAGATGAAGACGAAGCGCGGAGCGGCGAAGCGGCTCAAGCGGACCGCCTCCGGGAAGCTGAAGCGGGCGGGCGGCTGGAAGCAGCACAAGCTCGAGAAGAAGGATCCTCAGCGGCGGCGGAAGCTCCGCGCGGGGAAATTGATCGACAAAGCGGACGAGGCCCGGCTGCGGGTGCTCGTGCCGTATCTATAGATTCACAGCGCGCACCACAGCTCAGGAGGAGTTGGAGCATGCCACGGGCCAAAGGTGGGGCCAAGACACGTCGTCGGCGCAAGAAGATCCTCAAGAAGGCGAAGGGGTACTTCGGCGGGCGCCGGAAGCTCTACAAGACAGCCGCCGAGACCGTCCTGCGCGCGGGCGCCTTCGCGTACCGCGGCCGCAAGCTGAAGAAGCGCGAGGCGCGGAGCCTCTGGATCGTGCGGATCAACGCCGCCTGCCGTCAGGTGGGGTTGTCGTACTCGCGATTCATGGACGCCCTCAAGAAGGCCGGAATCCATCTCGATCGTAAGGTGCTGGCGGAGCTGGCGGTGACGGATCCGCCGGCGTTCGCGAAGCTCACCGAGACCGCTAAAGCCCAGAGCCGGTAGTTCGTGGGTCACCCCCGCGTCGACGCCATCGTCCGAGAGGCGCGGGACGCCGCCGCCGCCGCGCAGTCGTCCGCCGAGCTGGAGCGGATTCGTGTCGGCGTGCTCGGCCGCCAGGGCGAGCTCACCCAGCTCCTGCGCTCGCTCGGCACACTCGCCCCCGAGGAGCGGCCGCTCGTCGGCGCCGCGGCGAACGAGGCCAAGCGCGCGCTCGAGACGCTCCTCGACGCCAAGCTCGCCACGATGCTCGAGGCCGAGCGCCAGGCCGAGCGCCGGCGCACGCGGCTCGACCTCACGCTGCCGGGCCGCCGGCCGCCCCAGGGCTCGCTCCACCCCCTGACCCGCGTGCACGACGAGATCGTCGCCGTCTTCGCGGGGCTCGGCTTCTCGGTCGCCGAGGGCCCGGAGATCGAGAGCGACTACTACAACTTCGAGGCGCTCAACATTCCGCGCGACCACCCGGCGCGGGACATGCAGGACACGCTCTACGTCGGGGAGAGCACGCTGCTGCGCACCCACACGTCGCCGGTGCAGATCCGCACGATGCTGGCGCAGAAGCCGCCCCTGCGCGTCATTGTGCCCGGCAAGGTCTACCGTCGCGACGTCGCCGACGCCACGCACTCGCCGATGTTCCACCAGGTCGAGGGCCTGGCGGTGGATCGCGCCATCACCATGGCGGATCTCAAGGGCACGCTCGAGCTGTTCGCGCGCGAGATGTTCGGGCCGCGCTCGAAGATCCGGTTCCGGCCGTCGTTCTTCCCGTTCACCGAGCCGTCGGCCGAGGTCGACGTGCTGTGCTTCGTGTGCGGCGGCGCGGGCTGCCGGCTGTGCAAGCAGGGCGGCTGGCTCGAGATCCTGGGCTCGGGCATGGTGCATCCTCAGGTGCTGCGGAACGTCGGCTACGACCCCGAGGAGGTCACCGGCTGGGCGTTCGGCATGGGGATCGAGCGCATCGCGATGCTCAAGTACGGGATCGACGACCTCCGGCTGTTCTTCGACAACGACCTGCGCTTCCTGAGACAGTTCGCGTGACATGAAGATTCTCTACGGGTGGGTCAGGGAGTTCGTCGACCTCCGGCTGACGGCTCAGCAGGCGGCCGATCGCCTCGTCAACGCCGGCATCGAGGTCGCGTCGGTGACGGCGCTGGCGCCCGACTGCAAGGGCGTCGTGGTCGGCGAGATCGAGGCCATCGAGCGCGAGCTCGGTGCGAGCCACGGCCACCGGCTTCTCCTGTGCCGCGTGCGCACGGGCCGCGAGCGCTATGCCGTGGTGTGCGGCGCGCCGAACACGAAGGTGGGCGTCCGCGCCGCCTTCGCGCCGCCCGGAGCCGTCCTGCCGGGCGGCCGCCGGATCGCCGCCGCCAAGATTCACGGCGTCGAGTCGCAGGGCATGCTCTGCTCGGAGCGCGAGCTGGGGATCGGCGAGGAGCACGACGCGGGAATCCTGCTCCTCGACGGCGCCCGCCCCGGCGCCGACCTCGTCGCGACGCTCGGCCTCGATGACCACGTGCTCGACGTCGAGATCACCCCGAACCGGCCCGATTGCCTCTCCATCGTGGGCATCGCGCGCGAGCTGTCGGCGCTCACCGGCGCCCGCTTCCGCCCGCCGGCGGTCGCGCTGAAGGAGTCGGGCGAGCCCGCGCGCGCGCTGGCGCGCGTCGCGATCGAGGCGCCCGATCTCTGCCACCGGTTCACGGCGCGCGTCGTCAGCGGCGTCACCATCGGGCCCTCGCCCGCGTGGCTCCAGGCGCGGCTGCGCGCCGTCGGGCTGCGGCCCATCAGCAACGTCGTGGACGCCACCAACTACGTCCTGTGGGAGCTGGGCCAGCCGCTGCACGCCTACGATCACGCGACGGTCGCCGACGGGACCATCGTCGTGCGGCGCGCGCGCGAGGCCGAGCGGTTCACAACGCTCGACGGCCAGGAGCGGCAGCTCGACGCATCGATGCTCGTCATCGCCGATCCGCGCCGCGCCATCGGGCTCGCCGGCGTGATGGGAGGCGCCAACACCGAGGTGACCGAGAAGACGACGCGCGTGCTGCTGGAGAGCGCGTGGTTCGCGCCGGCCTCGATCCGGCGCACGTCGCGCGCCCTCGGCCTGCGGACCGACGCCGCGTACCGCTTCGAGCGGGGGGCTGACATCGAGACGCTGGTCACGGCCTCCGCGCGCGCCGCCGCGCTCATTGCCGAGCTGGCCGGCGGCACGATCGCGCGCGGGCTGGTCGACGCCTATCCGCGCAAGCGCGCGCCTCGTCCGATTCGCCTCCGGATGTCGCGCGTGAAGCGCATCCTCGGCGTGGCCCCGCCGGTGGCGCAGGCCCGGAAGATTCTCGCGGGGCTCGGCCTGACGGTGAAGGCCCGGGGCGCCGAGCTCGCCGTGACCATCCCGAGCTTTCGCCGCGACCTCTCGATGGAGGACGATCTCGTCGAGGAGATCATCCGCGTCTGGGGCTACGACCGGATTCCGTCCACACTGCCCGGCGGCACGATCGCCCTCGTCACGCACCCGGCGGCGCTGGGGCAGGCGCAGAGCGTCCGTCGAGTGCTCGTGGGGGTCGGACTCGCGGAGGTCGTCACGCACACCTTCAGCGATCCGGCGCGCACCTCGCTTTTCCGCCGGCCGAGCGACCGGCCGCCGGTCGAGCTGCTGAATCCGCTGGCCCAGGATGCGTCGTGGCTGCGCTCGAACCCGCTGGAGGGCGTGCTCGCCGCGGTAGCGACCAACGTGCGGCGCCAGCAGCCCGACGTGCGGATCTTCGAGCTCTGCAAGACCTACGCACGCGCGGATGAGACTGGCGAACCGACGCAGCCCGGTTCGACGGGCAAATCGAACGTGTCGGAGCCGGCTCGCACCTCTCTCAGGCCACCCTCGAACCAAGCCGGCCTCACGGCCCCCGCTACAACAGAACCGAGATGGCTCGCCATCGCGCTCACCGGCGCGCGCGGCGAGCCCGGCTGGTCCGGCGGGCGCGACCGGGTCGACGTCTACGACGCGAAGGGTCTCGCCGAGCACGCGCTCGAGGCGCTCGGCCTGCGGGCGGGCTCCGGGAGCGGCGGGGCACTGGGTGGGTTCGAGCCCGACTGCCACGGCGCGCTGACGGGCGAGGGCGGCGTGATCCTCGGAGAGTTCGGCGAGGTGGCGGCGGCGCTGCGCGAGCAGCTCGGCATCCCGGCGCCCGTATTCGCGGCGGTCGTCTCGCTCGATGCCGCCGGCGCGGGCCCCGCGGCGCCGATCCGCTACCAGGCGCTCCCGCGGTTCCCCGTGGTGGAGCGCGATCTGGCGTTCGTCCTGGGCGGTGACCGGCCGCCGACCGCGGCCCAGGTCGAGTCGGCGATCCGCGAGGCGGCCGGATCTCTCCTGCGCCGGGTCGTGCTTTTCGACGTCTTCCGGTTCCCGGACGGCCGGTCGAGCCTGGCGTGGCGGCTCCTGTTCCAGGCCGAGGACCGCACGCTGACCGACGACGAGGTGAACGCGATCCAGGAGCGTATCGTGCGGCGGGTTACCGAGACTTTCCCCATCACCCTGCGGAGTGGATGATGAGCGACAATGTCGTCGAACGACTGACCGAGCTCGAGGAGGCCGTGAAGCGCGCCGCGGAGGCGATCGGCCGGCTGCGCGAGGAGAACGCGCAGCTCAAGCGCGAGGTCCGGCGCCTGGGCGATGAGCGGCGCCAGGTCCTCTCGCAGGTCGACATGATCCTGAAGGACATCGGCAAGCTCGAGCTCGACAGGCCGCCAGAATGACGGAGCCACGGCGGATCGAGCTCAATCTGCTCGGACAGACGCTGACGATCCGGTCCGAGGCATCGCCGGAGTACCTGCGCACCCTGGCGAAGTTTCTCGAGGAGCGGGTGACGGCGCTCAAGCGGTCGGGCATCAAGGATCCGATGACCTCGCTGGCGCTGGCAGCCCTCGACATCACCGACGAGCTGTTCCGAGCGCGCGACGACAAGACGCGCGACGAGGGCGACGTGGGCGCGCGGATCGGCGCCCTGGTGACCCTTCTGGAGAAGGTCACGCCGCGGGCGCCGGCCGCCGGCCGCTAGTCACAAACTTCTTGACCCTCGGCGGCGGCGTGCGGTACGAAAGCAGTTGTCCCTGCGCTGCTCGTGATGCCGGGGGGAAGTTTCAACCTCGTTTCCAATTCGGGAGCTGTGGACGAGGGTCGTGTGCAAGCCCCTCTTGAAGGGGAAGCCTAAAGCCCTCTAATTAACGGCGCCCACCTGGTACATACCAGGTTCGAAACACCGTCGGCACACGGCAGAGGCGGGGATTTGACTCCCTCGCGCGGTGGCCCCTATACTGCGGCAATGCAAGGCATTTGGCTCATCCTCGACTCCATCATCGCGGTGCTTGCCCTCGTGCTCGGCTTCATCCTGCACAAGTGGATCAGCGAACGGAAGCTCGGGGACGCGTCGAACCGGGCCGAGCGCCTCATTCAGGACGCCGAGCGCGACGCGGCCAACCGCCTCAAGAGCGCCGATCTCGAGGTGAAGGAGGCCGCGCTGCAGGCGCGCACGGTCGCCGAGGCCGAGGCGCGGCAGCGCGAGAACAAGATCCAGCAGATCGAGCAGCGCGTGCTCACGAAAGACGACGAGCTCACCCGCAAGCTCGACCAGCTCGA
>QHSM01000204.1 GCA_003221595.1 Candidatus Rokuibacteriota bacterium
ACCGCCTGGCGGACCGTCTCCTGCTTGGCGGAGACGTCGACCATGCGGGCATCGCCCTGCGGAGAGAGGTGCGAGAGGCCTCGAACCGCCTTCGCCGTCCGAGCCTTTGTCAGGCGGTGACGCCGGGTCGGGCGTGCCGGATGATGGCTTCCATCCGGTCTTTGGCCATCAGCTTCAGCTTCTTGAGCTCGCCGACTCGCCACTGTCGGTCCGCCGAGAGCGGGGGCGTTCCCTTCAGCGTCTCCAGTTCCTGATCGTAGGCGCGATGCTCGCCCCGTAGGCGCCGGAACTCCTCGTTCTCGGCTGTCAGTCGCTCGATGAGGGACTCCTGGTCCATGCGCGGCCTCCTTGTGCGGTGGAGGAACCGTCACTGCGGATGTGGACGCCTGCACGCTGCGTCCTTGGCCATCGGCAGCGCGGGCGCGCGGAGCGCCGGCGACTCGTCCTCCAGGTCGTAGTTGAGGTGGTACACCTCCCACTCGACGCCGTCGGGATCCCGCACCCAGAACTTGTCCTGGTTCGCGTGGCAACAGTTGACGCCCATCTCCTCGCGCACGGCCAGCCCGCTCGCCTTCACGCGCGCCAGGTGCTCCACGACGCTCGCCGGCGAGTCGACCTGGACGCCCACGTGGTCCACCGCCCCGGCGCCGGCCGAGCCGCCCGTCGACAGAGCCAGGTTGACGGGCGCCCACTCCGGCAGGAACTTCACGTAGTCCGCCTTCTCCTTGACCGGCGCCGCGCCGAAGAAGCGCACGTAGAAATCGCGGCTCTTGTCCAGATCCGACGCGTGAACGTGCAGATGAACCCTGATGCTCATGATGCCCTCCGCTCCGCCTGGTCTATATTTCGAAGATTATAGAAATATCGAATCCCGTGTCAAGCGCTATCCCGGCCCGATGAGGTGCACGGCGCTCGCCTTGAACGCGGCGGCGATCGGGGCGCCCTCGGCCAGGCCCAGGTCGGCGGCCGACCGCGCTGTGACCGCGGCGACGAGCGGAAAGCCCACATCGACGACGACACGGGTCGCCGGCGCCGAGGCCGTGACCCGCACGATGGTCCCGGGAAGATAATTGCGGGCGCTCGACAGCGGGGCAAGCTCGGTCGGCAGCAACAGCGTGACGTCCTCGGGCCGGAGACCGATCCGCACCAGCTCGCCGACGCGGGCCGCCGCGGCCACCTCGAGCTTCCGCCCGGCCGCCTCGACCACCGTCACGCCGCCGTCCCGTGCGATCACCCGGCCCGTCACGAGCGTCTCGACGCCCACGAACCGCGCGACCTCCTCGGAGACCGGCGCCTGGAAAACCCGCGCCGTCGTGTCGAGCTGCACGATCCGGCCGGCCATCAGCACCGCGACCCGGTCGGCGAGCGCCTGCGCCTCACCGCGGTCGTGGGTCACCAGGAAGGTGGTAACCCGGTCGTGACGAAGGATCGCCCCGACGTCGGGCAGCAGCGCGTCGCGCGAGGGCTCGTCGAGCCCGGCGAACGGCTCGTCGAGCAGCAGCACGTCCGGCTCGAGCACGAGCGCCCGCGCCAGCGCCACGCGCTGTGCCTGCCCCCCCGAGAGCGTCCGCGCCCGCTGGTCGCGGAGCGGCAAGATGTTGAGCCGTTCGAGCCATCGGGACACCCGCGTATCCTGCGCGTCGGCGCCGAGGCCGCGGAACCTGAGGCCGAGCGCGACGTTCTCGGCCACGGTCATGTCGGCCAGAAGCGGGCGCTGGAAGACGGTCGCCATGCGCCGACGCTCGGCCAGCGCGTGGCGCGCGTCGGCGGAGCGGCCGTGAATCCGCACCGTGCCCTGCGCGGGTCGCTCGAGCAGGCCGACGACGCGCAGGAGCGTCGACTTCCCACTGCCGTTCGGGCCGATCACCGCCAGGACCTCCCCGGGCGCCACGCCGAGTGCCGCCACGTCGAGGACGGTCGCGGGTCCGTAGGTGACCCGCACGCCCGCCAGCTCGACGACGGCCCGCGCGCTCACGTCGGCAGGACGTGGATCGATCCCCGGTGGATCGAGAACTCCCAGTGCCGGTCGCGCTCGATCTCGAGGATCTCGTAGACGAGCCGCGGGACCTCGACCTCGAGGTCGAAGTCGCCCTGCGACGGCGAGCCCGGCGCGTCCAGGCGCAGGCGCAACGACCACACCGTGCCGAAATCCGACTCGCCGACGATGCGCCCGCGCATCAGGTTCATGTGGTGAGCAGCGTCCGGCGCGCCGCGATCCTTGCGGATCAGCCGGACGTACTCCGGCCGGATGAAGAAGGCGATGGGGCTGTCCGGCGGCGGCAGGTACGAGCGCGTCGGCGAGTTCACTGCCTCCAGCATCAGCCCGCGCCAGGAGATCTGGATGCGGTCGGGCATCGCCTTCACGACGCGGCCGTGCAGCACATTGCGCAGCCCCATGATCCGCGCGACGGCTTCCGACGCCG
This sequence comes from Candidatus Rokuibacteriota bacterium, assembly GCA_003221595.1. Taxonomy (GTDB): domain Bacteria; phylum Methylomirabilota; class Methylomirabilia; order Rokubacteriales; family CSP1-6; genus AR31. Next base: position 2,424 of record QHSM01000204.1, read on the forward strand.
GCTGCCACAGGAGCTCGGCGCGCGGGGCGGACTGGATGACCCGCCCTCCCTGGTAGATGACGATCCGGTCGGCGAGCTGGTAGGCCTCGGTGAAGTCGTGGGTGACCAGGACCGCGGCGGTCCCCCACCCGCGCAGGATCGCGCGGAGCTCGTCGCGCAGCGAGCGGCGCAGCGGCGCGTCCAGCGCCGACAGCGGCTCGTCGAGCAGGAGCAGCGCCGGGTCGATGGCCAGCGCCCGCCCGAGGGCCACGCGCTGGCGCTGGCCCCCGGACAGCTCGCCGGGCCGCCGGTGCTCCAGGCCGCCGAGGCCGAGCCGCTCCATGACCTCCGCCGCGCGCGCCAGGCGCTCGGCGCGCGGCCGGTCGCGCAGGCCGAACGCCACGTTCTGGCCGACCGTCAGGTGCGGAAACAGGGCGTAGCCCTGGAACACGTAGCCGACCCGCCGGTGCTGCGGCCGGAGATCCACGCCGGTCGCGGAGTCGAAGAGCACGCGGTCGTCCACGACGATGCGCCCGGTGTCGGGACGGATCAGGCCGGCGAGGCATTGCAGCGTGAGCGTCTTGCCGGCGCCCGAGGGCCCGAAGAGCACGGCGACGCCGTCGCCCGCGGACCACGCGACGTCGAGCGTGAACTCGGGCAGTCGCTTCGTGATCTCGACCGAGAGGCGGTGGCTCACGTCGCCCTCGCGCCGAGGCGCCCGGCCACCATCAAGACGACGCAGGAGAGAATCGTCAGCGCCACCACCAGGAGCACGGCCTCGCCCATCTCGCCGGTCTGCACGGCGGTGTAGATGGCGAGCGGCACGGTCGTCGTCTTGCCCGGAATGTTGCCGGCGAGCATGAGCGTCGCGCCGAACTCGCCGAGCGCCCGCGCGAAAGCGAGAACCATCCCGGCGACGATGCCGTTTCTCGCCAGCGGCAGCGTCACCTCGAGCGCGGTCCGCCACTCCGAGCGGCCGAGCGTGAACGCGGCCTTCTCGAGCTCGCGGTCGACCGGCTCGATGGCCGCGCGGGCGGTGCGGACGAGCAGCGGCAGCGCCATCACCGTCGCGGCGATCACCGCCGCGTACCAGGTGAACGCGACGCTCCAGCCGGTCCACGCGTACACCGGAGCGCCGAGCCAGCCCCGCCGTCCCAGCAGGACGATGAGGTAGTAGCCGGTGACGGTCGGCGGCAGGACGAGCGGCAGCGTCACCAGCAGGTCCACCAGCGCGCGCCCGCGGAACGCGCGCCGCGCCAGGAGGTAGGCGAGCGGGATGCCGAGCAGCGCGTTCAGGAGCGTCGCGAAGACCGCGACGCGGATCGACAGCCCGAGCGCGCCGAGGCTGTCGGCGCTCATCCCGGCGCGCGGCGCTGCTGGATCGTCGTCAGCGCCCAGTTGACGATGAAGATCAGCACCAGGAGCAAGAGCGAGAGCGCGATGGCGACGTCGAAGTTTCCCTTGCCGGTCTCGAGCACCATCGCCGTCGTCAGCGTGCGCGTCTGCCCCTTGATGTTGCCGCCCACCATCATGGACGCCCCGATCTCCGAGATGATGCCGCCGAAGCCGGCCATGACCGCCGCGAGCATCGGCAGCCGCGCCTCGCGCAGCACCATCCACACCATCTGGATCCGCGAGGCGCCGAGCGCCAGCAGCTGCAGCCGGAACTCGCGCGGCACCTGCCCGACGGCGGCCAGCGTGATGCCGGTCACGATGGGCACGGCGATGACGGCCTGCGCGAGGACGATCGCGGCCGGCGTGTAGAGGACCTCGAGATCGCCGAGCGGTCCGCCGCGCCAGAGCAGGAGCGTCACGAAGAGCCCCACCACGACGGGCGGCAGCCCCATCCCGGTGTTCACCGCGCTCACGACGAGGCCGCGGCCGGGAAAGCGCGCGAGCGCGAGCCCGGCGCCGGCCGGAACGCCGAGCGCCAGCGCGATCAGCGTCGCGCTCCCCGAGACCTGGAGCGAGAGCCAGAGAATCCCCCAGATCTGGTGGTCGGCGCCGGCGATGAGGGCGATCGCCTGCCGGAAGCCGCTCGTCACGAGGTCCATCGGTCGACGAGTGTACTAGAATCTCCCCGGGAGGATTACCTCATGGCAGACGAACGGAAAGGCGCAGTCACCCTCCGCGGCAACCCCATCACGCTTGGCGGACCGGAGCTCAAGCCCGGTCAGAGCGCGCCCGACTTCACCGCGCTCGACAACGGGCTCAAGCCCGTGAAGCTGAGCGAGGCGAAGGGCAAGGTCATCATTCTCAGCTCGGTGCCGTCGCTCGACACGCCCACCTGCGACACCGAGACGCGTCGGTTCAACCAGGAAGCGGCGAAGCTCGGCAGCAACGTCGAGATCTGGACGATCAGTCGCGATCTCCCGTTCGCGCAGAAGCGCTGGTGCGGCGCCGCCGGCGTCACGAGCGTCAAGACGCTGTCCGACTTCCGCGAGCGCGCCTTCGGTCCGGCGTACGGAGTCGAGATCAAGGACGGCCCGATCGCCGGGCTCACCGCGCGGGCGGTCTTCGTGGTCGGTCAGGACGGCAAGGTGAAGCACGTCGAGTACGTGAAGGAGATCGGGTCCGAGCCGAATTACGACGCGGCGCTGTCGGCTGCGAAGTCGGCCGCGAGCTGAGGCTCAGGTCCCCGGCGGCCGCTCGAACACGACCGTCACCGCGCGCGCGTAGCGTCCCTTGGCGGCCGCCATCACCTGCATCGTCGCGGGGCCGATCGTCAGCGTGATCGTGTGCGGGCCCTCCGGCACGGTCACGTTGGGTCGCTGACGAAGACCATCAGGTGCCCGGCCGCGGCGACCGGCGCGCCGTGGCCGGCATGGTCGCCGTGCCCGCCGCCCTGGTATTCGAGCCGCACGGTGTAGTCGCCCGCCGTCCTCTCCATGGCCGTGGGGCCGTGCTCGTGCCCCCCGGCCGTCAGGCTCTTCAGGAACGCGACCAGATCGACGAGCTGCGTGACGCTCAGGCTGT
>QHSM01000205.1 GCA_003221595.1 Candidatus Rokuibacteriota bacterium
CTCGGCGCGCCAGCGATGGTCCCAGCTGTCCCGCGGGTGGCCTGGGCCGAGACTCTGCAGTACCCGCGTGAGCCCGTCCCGCGCGTCGCCGACGATCCCGAGCTGAGGCTTGAAGAGCCGGCCGAGCACCGTCGGATCGAGATCGAGATGGATCAGCGTCTGCGCCGCGCTGAACGAGAGGTTCAGCAGCAGTCCCTGCGTCGAGCGATGAGCGAATCGACAGCCGACGGCCAGGATGACGTCGGCGGCCCGGATGACCGCGTCGGTCGCGCGTCCGTTCGGCAGGACGCCGTGCCACAGCGGATCCCGCTCGGTGATCGCTCCCCTCCCCATCACCGTGGTGATGACCGGCGCGCCCAGGCGGCGCGCGAGGCCGACGAGCTCGGCCTCCGCCCCCGCGGCGATGACGCC
>QHSM01000206.1 GCA_003221595.1 Candidatus Rokuibacteriota bacterium
CGATCGGTCCGGGACGTCCGGTCCGCAAGAGGTCGAACGCGCCGTGCACGGTCGTCGGAATCGCCGAAGCCTCCGTGACCGCTTCCGCCCAGCGGGTGACCGGCTTGAAGCACTCGATCTGGTTCGGTACCTCGTGGAGCGAGCCGATGTCGCGACCGACCAGGGCCGACGCGACATCCGACATCACGACGAGCACCGGCATCGATCCGGCGTACGACTCGACCAGCGGGGTCAGCGCGTTCGTCGCGCCCGGGCCCGTCGTGACGAGGACGACGCCGGGCGACCCCGAGGCGCGCGCGTAGCCGTCGGCCATGAAGGCGGCGCCGGCCTCGTGGCGCGCGAGCACGTGGGTGATGTCCGTCTGCCGGAGCAGCGCGTCGTAGACGGCGAGGTTGTGGACGCCGGGGATTCCGAAGACGTGTCGCACGCCCTCGGCGCGAAGGGCGGCGACGACCCACTCCCCTCCGGTTCTCACAGCATCGGCTTGAAGCCGCGGTCGATCGCGACGTCAACCAGCGACGGCCCAGGGCCGGCCAGGCACGCGGCCAGCACGTCGCGCAGCTCCCCGGGCTTCTCCACGCGCTCGGCGCGGACGCCGAGCGAGCGGGCGAGCCCGGCGTAGTCGATCTCCGGCGAGACCAGGTCCATGCCGGGATAGATCCCGCGCTTGGCCGAGGCCAGGTCGAGACTCAGCATTCCGGATTTGAGAATCGCGTACGAGGAATTGTTGGGAACGACGTACGTGATCGCAAGCCGATAGTGCGCCGCCGTCCACAGCGCCTGGGGCGCGTACATGACCGAGCCGTCGCCGATCGTGGCGACGACCTTGCGGCCGGGCGAGCCGAGCTGGACGCCGATCGCCGCTCCCATCCCCCACCCGAGCGTCCCGGTCTTGGAGCCGTAGAACGACCCGGGTGTCGCGAACGGCATGTACCGGAGGACGAACGGCAGCGACGTCGCCGACTCGTCGACGACGATCGCGTCCGCCGGAAGCAGCGAGGCGAGCGTGTGCATGAGGTGCGCCTGGCCGATCGGCACGCGCTCGGCCTCGCTCCGGGCGGCGTCGCTCACGCGCTTCATCATGTCGCCGCGCGCGGCGCCGATCTTTCCCACACGCGCCGCGGCCGCCGTCTTCTCCGCCTGCGTGAGCCTGGCCCGCAGGGCGTCTGTCAGCTCCGCCAGCGCCGCCTTCGGATCGGCGGCGATGCCGAGCGCGACCGGGTAGCTGCGGCCGATCTCCCACGGGTCGTCGTCGATCTGGACCACGCGGAGACCGCGCGGAAACGGCGTGCCCTCGGTGTGCAGGAACCAGGTGAAGACGTTGGCGCCGACGATCAGGAGCGCGTCGCACTCCTCGAGCGCCCGGCGCACGCCGGCCGGCGACGGAAAGAGACCGCCGCGCCAGAGCGCGTGGTTGCCCGGGAAGCTCGTGCGCCGGTAGACCGGCTCGCCGTGGACGCGAGCCCCCAGGAGCTCGGCCAGCGCGGTCAGCTCGTCCACCGCGTGGGCGCGCGCCACGCCGTCGCCGGCGATGATGATCGGATTGCTGGCCCCGGCCAGAAGCTCGGCGGCATGCAAGAGCGCCGCGGGCTCGGGCCGGCTCTTCGCGGCGATCGCCGGCGAAGGCGCCCCGGTATCGTCGATCGCGGGGCCCATCAGGTCCATCGGCATCGAGAGGAACACCGGCCCGGTCGGCGGCGTGAGCGCCACCTTGAGCGCGCGCCGCAGCGCGACCGGGGCGTCCTCGGGCCGGCGGATCTCGTGGGACCACTTGGTGAACGGCTCGGCCATCCGCGCGAGGTCGCCGGCGAGAATCGGCTCGTGCATGAGAAAGCGCGTGTCCTGCTGTCCGGCCGTCACCACCAGGGGCGACTTGGCCCGTGCGGCGTTGTGCAGGATCGACAAGCTGTTCGCGAGGCCGGGCGCCACGTGGACGTTGACGACGCCCAGATGCCCGGAGGCCTGCGCGTAGCCGTCGGCCGCCGCCACCGCCGTGGCCTCCTGCAGTCCCAGGACGTATTCGAGCGCCGAGTCGGGCAAGGCGTCCAGGAACGGCAGCTCGGTGGTACCGGGGTTGCCGAAGAGGTAGCGGACACCCGACGAGTGCAAGATCTCCATGAGCACGGCGGCGACGTTCATGCGCCGAGAATACTACCCGATCGGCGGCCCGGCCGGGAAGAGCGCGCGGAGATCACTTCGGCCGCGGCGTCGGCGTCGCGGGCCCGAAGGAGAGGTACTTCGCGTCGATGGCGTCCCGGATCGCCGCCGGCGACTTGCCCTCGGCCGTCAGGCGCATCACGTCACGCGTGATGTCCAGACACAACGTTCAGGTGGCGGCGTGGCTGGTGAAGGTGACCTGGTCTCCACGCTCGGCCTTCACGTAGCAGGATCGATTCGAGGTGTGTCCGAACCGCTCGCAGCCGCAGGTGCACGGGATCGACGAGAGGGTGTCCCCCTTCTCGACCGCGAAGGCGTAGAGCCGGGCTGCGTCGCCCGTCGCGGCAAAGACGGGGAGCTTGCCTCGCGCGAGCGTCTGGTGCTCGTCGCCGATGGAATCGACGGTCACCGGTTGCGCGGCCGCCGACAGCCACCAGGCGATGCCGCCGGCGGTCAGTACCAGGGCGAGGACGAGGGCGAGCGTACGCGTCATGCGCCTCTCTGAAGCGGATATGCCCGGCCGCCCAGGCGCAGCGTGCCGCGTCCCGTGCTCTCGTCGTAGTCGGCGAGCGCCAGCAGCTGGAACGCCGCGGCACGGCTCAATCGCGCCTCGAAGGCGCCGTTCCGGACGGCGCAGTACGGAACGTCGTCATACCCCACGCGCAGCGTGGCCGGGTCGACGTCGGTGTCGGTTCCGTCGCTCAGGATCGCGTGAAGCGTCTCGCCGCGCCGCTCGATCCGCGCGACGACGAAGGGCTTGTCCTCCACCTCGACCGGGATGCGAACGCGCGTCTGGATGTAGTAGCCCGCGGCGTCCTGTTTGAGCCCGGATCTGAGGTTGGCGAGGATCCCCGCGTGCGTGATCTCGACGTCGTCGTCGAACCAGTCGCCGTTCAGGTCGACCCGAAGCTTCGGCAGCTGCCACTGACTTGCCTCGGGGTCTTCCGTCGCCGTCACTCGAGCACCACGCTGGCAAAGGACACGACCCCGTTGGGATCGGGCCACTGACCGTACCGCTTCACCTCGCCGGCGGCTCCGCCGAGGATCCGCAGCAGTGC
>QHSM01000207.1 GCA_003221595.1 Candidatus Rokuibacteriota bacterium
GCCCCTCGAGGCGCTGCAATTCGGACGTCAGCGCGGCGGGCTCGAGCCGATCCTTGCCGTAGCGCAGCGAGAAGCCCCACGCCTGCGCGCGCTCCTCCTTGCCGAGTGTCGAGAAGTACTCGCTGAAGCCGGCGAGGAGGTCGGCCTTCGTCACCAGCACGTAGACCGGAATGCGGACGCCGAGCTCCTTGTAGAGCTCCTGCACCCGGGAGCGCAGGGCCTGCGCGTGCGGCGCGCGCTCCGCCGGCGGCTGCTGCAGGAGGTCGCCGACGCTGATCGTCACCAGCACGCCGTTGATGGGCCGGCGCGGGCGAGATTTCTTGAGCAGCTGCAGGAAGCTCTTCCAGGCCGCGGCGTCGACGTCGCGGTCGCTCTGCTGGGTGGTATAGCGTCCCGCGGTGTCGAGGAACACCGCCTCTTCCGTGAACCACCAGTCGCAGTTTCGCGTCCCGCCGACGCCGCGAACCGCCTCGCGGCCGAGCCGGTCGGCGAGGGGAAAGCGCAGCCCGGAGTTGATCAGCGCGGTGGTCTTGCCGGCGCCCGGGGCGCCGATGAAGACGTACCACGGCAGGTTGTAGAGGTGCTGCTGCGAGCCGAGCGTGCGCAGCCGCGTCCACAGCGAGGGTCGCTCCGCGCCGAACCTGATCTGCCGCAGGAGGCCGAGCGCCTCCTCGAAGCGCTGCCGGAGCAGCGTGGCTTCTTCCGACTTGGCGTCGGGCCCGGTCGGCCCGGGTGCCTTCAGCAGGGCGTCGGCGATCGCCGCGTTGCCCTTCTTGGCCTTGTACCACCGCCAGCCGGCCCGCGCGGCGGGGGCCAGCGCGATGAACGCGATCTGGAACCAGCGAACCATCTCCGATTCGAACGGGCGGAAGTTGCTGATCGAGATCGTCGGGCCGATCCACCAGACGATCATGGCGAGGGCCAGGATGCCGACGACCAGCAGCACCCAGCGGTTGAAGATCAGCTTGAAGACGCCGAATACGGCCTTCATTGAGTCCGAGGCGCCGCGCCTCCGGCGGCAGCCGACGTGCTGCCGGCCGGAACGTGGAGCGTGATCTCCACGCGGCGGTTCTTCGCCCGCCCCTGCGCCGTGTCGTTGGGCACGACGGGCTCGGCCTCGCCCCGGCCGTCGGCGCGCAGCCGCTCCGGGGCCACGCGAGCCGACAGGATCCGCGCGACCGATTCGGCGCGCGCCTTGGACAGCTCCCAGTTGGACGGGAAGCGCAGCGTCCGGATCGGCACGTTGTCGCTGTGGCCGATGACGTCGACCGGTCCGGGTACGCCCCGGAGCGCGTCGCCGATGCGGGCCAGGAGCCCCTGGTTGTCGGAGCTGATCGTGGCCTCGCCGGGCTTGAACAGCCCGTCGCCCAGAATCGTCACCACGCTCCGGTCGAGATGGTCGTCGACCTTGACGAGCCCACGCTGGATCTCGTCCTTGAGGAACGTCGCCAGCCGGGGGGCGGCCGCCGCCCTCGGCGCGACGGGCGCCGCGACCCGCAGACCGGCGATCTCCGCCGCGAGCCGGTCCGAGGCGCTTCCCAGATTCCAGTCGAAGCCGACGTAGATCCCGATCAGCGCCACCACCGTGACGGCTCCGACCACCCAGAGCGGCAGCCAGCCGAGCCGCCGCTGCGCCACATCGCCGAGGCCGCGCCAGTTGGGCGAGAGATCGCGCTCGAACTCGCCGCGCTGCTTGCGGATGATCTGCAACAGGCGCTGTCGGATCGCCTCGAGCTGCCGCTGGCCTCCGTCGACGATCCGGAACCGTCCCTCGAAGCCGAACTCGAGACACACGTACATGAGCTCGAGGAGATCCAGGTTGGCCTGCGGGTTCTCCGCGAGCCGGGACAGAAGCTGGAAGAACTTCTCGCCGCCCCCGGTCTCGCCGTGGAAAAGCGCCAGGAGGCCCTGGTGCGCCCACGCGCCCGACGCCCCGAGCGGTGTGCGGGTGGCGGTCTCGTCGATCAGCGCGCACAGCGCGTAGCGGGCCGCGACGATCTTTTCCGTCGTGACGCCCGCCGCTCTCGCCTGCGCCTCGAAATGCCGCACGCCCTGCGCGAGGCTGTCGCGCAGCGCCGCCGGGTTCGAATGCTGGACCGACGACCGGAGCTGCGGCAGGACGTTGAGCAGGCGATTGGCTGCCGCGATGAGGGGATTCAGCCCGCTGCTGACGGCGGCCGCGTCGGCCACCTCGGCGTGGTCGCCCGCGGCGCTCGGGGGCGGTTGGGCCGGGGCGGGCGCCGCGCGACCGGGCGCCGGTCGCCCGCCGGGAACCGGCATGATGACCGTGCGGTCGACGGGCAGATCCGCAAACGGGTCGTCAGGCACCGCGTACCGCCCAGAACTCGAGCTCGAGCCCGGGGAACTCGCCCGCAATGTGCATGGCCAGCGCCCGAGACTGCTCGGTCACTTTCCAGAGATCTCCGCCGCGGTCCAGCTCGAAGTACAGGAATCCCGCGTGGTAGGGGATCTGACGCGGCGCCACCGGAAGGCTGCGCAGCGCGATCCCCGGCAGGTTGAGATTGACGAGATCCCGGATGCGCTCGACGGGCCCGATCTTCATGAGCGTCGGCAGGCTGGCCTGGAGCCGCTCGGGCTGGAGCTGCGCCTTCGCGGCGAGCACGAACCGCGCGGTCTTGACCAGATCGCTGTCGGGGATGGCGGCGACCCGCAGCCCGTAGGCGCGCGTCTGCAGCTCGATCGGGACCGCGCTGCGCTCCAGCACCATCGACATCGAGCGCCGGATGTCGGCGACGACCGGCCCGAACGATCCGGCGAGATCGTCGTGACGATAGACGGGATACGCGATGGGCCGGCGGCTGTCGCGAGTGAACGTGGAGAGCTCGCCCGCGAGCTCGAGGCACGCCGCGTACATGGCTTCCGGGTGCAGCGGTGTGGTCGCCGCCAGGTGGGAGAAGAGGGGCTCGAATCGATTGATGGTCTTCAGCCACAGGAACTCGGCGATCTCGGCGATGCCGCCCGGCCCGGGCTGCGACATCTGCGTGGCCAGCGCGTCGCCGCGCTGGTGCAGGAGACCGTGGACGTCGCGCAGCTGGCTGGCCAGCGGCGCCGCGGCGGCGACGTCCAGCAGCGACGGGATGTACCCGGCGTCGAGCAGGACGCGGTTGTCGGCCCGGCGCTCGATGACGCGGGCGACGCCGAGACCGGAGTAGGCGGCGCTGACGTCCGCTTCCTTCAGGAGCCGCAGGCGCAGTCGGCCGATCTGGATGAGCGCGGTCCGGTCGAACGACGCGTTGCTGTCCTTGACCTCGAGCTCTCCGGCAACGTAGCGGGCCAGGCTGTCGGCGCCGGCGCTGCCGAGGTCGGATTCGTCGACGCCCGGCCGGCGCAGCGGGAGCGCCAGGACCACGAGCGAGTCGCGCAGCGTCGCCGGCACGTCCATGGGCGGCGGAAGCGGATCGCGCGCCGGACAGTCGAACGGCGTCCCGTCCGGCAGCACGCCGCGCGCGGTCCTGAGCCCCAGCTTGCCGAGCTCCAGGAGCGACTCGTCGATGGCCAGCTCGAGGAACCCCCAGGAGTACGGGCGCATCGAGCGGGTCCGCAGCTCGACCTGAGCGTCGATGTGACGGTCGTGCTGCTGGAAATGCTGGGGCTGGAGGAACGTCCCCTCGGACCAGATGATGCGATTGTCCCAGGTCACGGTTGGCTCACTTTCACTTGATGGCGAGAGTGAGGGCCCGGGCCTGGACGCCGATCGTGAGCGTGGCCTTGCCCTTCGCCGGGACCGGTATCACCTGGCGCCAGCGCGACTGCTCGAGGTCGCGATAGGCCCCGATCACACCGATGAACTTCGTGTCCGGCTGGAACTGCCGACGATATTGCCGGGTCTCCGCGGGCTGCAGCAGGAACTCCTCGCGACCGACCAGGTCGCCGCCGAGCGTCTCCTGCTCCTTGTCGTAAAGCGAGAAGAAGTCCGCGCCGTTGAACGCCGCGACCGCCTTGAGCTCGTAGACGCGAACGACGATGGGCGAGGGACGTCCCCCGCGATCGGGATTGATGGCGGGCTCGGCCTTGATCGTGCCCTGCACGAGCGGCGGGCCGCTGGAGCAACCGACCAGGAGCGCGAGGCCCGAACCCAGCGCCGACAGTCTCCGGATCCACAGACCGATCGGGCGTGTCATCGCGGGGCCGCGTCGGAACGCCGGGGTACGCGCGGTTGCGCGGGGCGTGTCTCCGCGGGCCGGTCGGCCGACTCGCGAACCTGGTCGAGCACCCACCCGCGCGGGCCGCGCTTGAACGTGTAGGAGAACTTGGTCTCGGTCTGCAGGCGCTGGCCGCTGCTCAGGACGACGACGTCTTCCCGCCGGCCGTCTGCCTGCGCCTCGTCACCGTTGACGGTGACGTCGAAGACGCGCAAGTCGACCTTGTGGCTCCGCTTGATCTCGTTGGACTGCCGCACGCGTCGCAGCTCGTCTTCGGTCAGATTGGGGCGGACCCGGTGGAGCAGGGCGACGTCCTTCGTCTCCACCGCGCGCACGTAGTTTTCGAGCAGCGCCCGGATCTCAGCGCGAGGCCCTGTCGCGGGCGCCGGCACCGCCGTCGCGGGAGGTGAAGCCGGCGATGCCGGCGGCGTCCTCACGGCCGGCGCGGGCGCGGCCGCCACGGGCGGAGC
>QHSM01000208.1 GCA_003221595.1 Candidatus Rokuibacteriota bacterium
AGATGACTCCGCGCGGCTCGGGCCTCCTGTCGGTGATCGTTCCAGTCCTCAACGAGGAGGACAATATTCCCGAGCTGGTTCGCCGGCTCAAGGCGGCGCTCGACGACGGCCTGCCGTTCGACATCATCTTCGTGGACGACGGAAGCACCGATCGGACGTGGCGCCTTCTGAAGTCGCTGCACGCGGAGGACCCCCGGATCAAGTCGGTCCGGCTGGCGCGGACGTTCGGCCATCAGGCGGCGATCTCGGCCGGGCTCCGGGCCGCCACCGGCGACGCCGTCGTCGTGATGGACGGCGACCTGCAGGACGCGCCCGAGGTGGTGCCGGAGTTCGTCAAGCGCTGGCTCGACGGCGACGATGTGGTGTACGCCATACGACAATCGCGGCAGGCGGCGTGGCCCAAGCGCGTCGCCTACCGCGTGTTCTATCGTCTGCTGGCGCGGATCAGCGCGATCGATCTTCCGCTCGACAGCGGCGACTTCTCGCTGATGGACCGCCGCGTGGTCGACGTGCTGAACGCGATGCCCGAGCGCCCGCGATTCGTGCGCGGGATGCGCGGCTGGGCCGGGTTCCGTCAGAGCGGTGTGCCGTGCGACCGCGGGGACCGCTTCGCCGGCCGGACCAAGCACACGTACCGGATGCTCGGGCGCCTGGCCCTGGACGGCTTCTTCGGATTCTCGAACAAGCCGCTCCAGCTCGCGTCCGCGCTCGGCATCGCGGTGTCCGGCGCGTCCTTCGCCCTCGCGCTGGCGCTCGTATTCCTGAAACTCGCCGCCGGTGTCCCCTTGCCCGGAACGACGGCGCTCCTCGTCGCGGTCCTCTTTCTCGGCGGGGTGCAGCTGATCTGCTTGGGGATTCTCGGCGAGTACGTCGGCCGGATCTACGACGAGGTCCGCGCCCGCCCGCCGTTCGTCGTCGCGGCCATCGTCGGCGAGACACGGCTCCCGCCGACCGCCGGCGAGCCGCAGATCTGAATCGTCGCGCGACGGCGCAGTCTCCGTTTACAGTGGCGAGCCGAGCCCGTATAGTAGCGTTCGCTAGTAGCGTCCGCGATTCCGTCGACCCCTGATCGAGGAGAACATCGATGCCGTCCTCAGCGTTTGTCGCCGGCGACTTCAAAGTCTTCGACGTGAGCGGGTTCAAGCCTCGCATGAGCGAGATCCGTACCCGCGTCCGGCCGAAGCTCGACGCGATCGGCGAAACCCTGGCGCCCGCGGTCAGTCGCTCGATCGGCGGCGAGGTCTTCGTCCACGTGGCCAGGCACGCCCGGCGGACGGTGAACCCACCGGACGACACGTGGGTCGCGTTCGGTCCCGACGCGCGCGGCTACAAGCAGCACGGACATTTCAAGGTCGCCGTCTCGCGTGGCGGCGTGCGGTTCCTTTTCGAGATCGGCCCCGAGCACGCCGAGAAGCGGCGCTGGGCGTCCGCCTGGAAGAAGAACGCGCCGAAGGTGGGTCCCGTCCTGCGGCGGATGCGACACCTGGCGTGGTTCAAGAACGAGCACGACGACGAGCCGGCGTCGCCCCTGGCCGATCTCACGCCGGAGGGGCTCGCCGAGCTGGCCGACGAGCTGACCCGGACTCCCGACGGCCAGTTCGTCGTCGGCCGCGCGGTGCCCGCAGGCGAGGCGGCCCGCTGGACCGCGGCGCAATACCGGTCCGCGGCGCTCGAGACGTTCCGCGCCCTCGCGCCTCTCTATCGCTTGCGGTAAGCGGTGGAGAGCCGCGCCGTCATCTTCGACATGGACGGCGTGCTGCTGGACTCGGGAGCTCATCATCGTCAGGCCTGGCGCGCCCTCCTGGACGAGCTGGGCGTCACGCCGAGTCAGCCCGACTTCTGGCGCCTGACCATCGGCCGGCCGAGCGTCGAGGCCGTATCGCTGCTTCTGGATCGTGCGACCCCCCTGCCCGAGGCCCGCCGGCTCGCCGAGCGCAAGCAGCACCACTACCGGCGGCTGTCCCGCCAGGGCTCGCCGCCGGTTCGCGGTGTCGTCGCGTTCGTCGACGACCTCGCCGCGCGAGGCGTGCCCCGCGCGGTGGCCACCTCGGCCTCGCGTGCCGACGCCGAGCCGATGCTGGAGCGAATCGGCCTGCGGGACCGTTTCGACGTGGTCGTCACGGCCGAGGATGTCCGCCGGGGCAAGCCCGACCCGGAAGTCTATCTGCGCGCGGCGCGCGGCCTGGGACACGAGCCCGCGCACTGTCTCGTGTTCGAGGACGCGCTGGTCGGCGTGCGGGCGGCGCGGAGCGCCGGCATGCGCGTCATCGGCGTGAGCACCGCCCACACCCAGACAGAGCTCTGCGCGGCCGGCGCCGAGCGCGCGATCGACCACTTCGAGGGGTTCACATGGCCGGCGTGAGCACGCCCGAGTTCAGGACCGATCTCTACACGCGCGGAAGCGACGGATGGGAGCTGCGCCAGCCCTCGCCCCCGCCGGCGTGAGCGGAAGCCGGCCGCGGGTATGCTAACGTACGGCGAACCGGAGCAGAGCGGCGATGGCTGACAAGGAGCCCTCAAGAGAAGCGAAGGAGCTGGCGGCGCAGGTCGACCGCGACGGCGGCCGGGTGCTGGCCTTGTACCAGGAGCCGGTCGGCGAGCACTGGCAGATCTTCTGCCTGCTACCCCGCGGCAAGTGCGAGGCGAGCCCGTATCAGCGCGACCTCTCGCCGACCCACGTCAAGCGCCTCACCGAATCGATCAAGCGGCTCGACCGCTTCGTGGACCCGATCGTGGTCATCTCGCCCCGGCCGGGAGTCTACTGGACACCGAACGGCAACCACCGCCGCACGGTCCTCGACAAGCTCAAGGCGGACTTCATCCCGGCCATCCTCGTCGTCGAGCCCCAGATGGTCTTCGAGGTCCTCCCGCTCAACGTCGAGAAGGCGCACAACCTCAAGGAGAAGTCGCTCGAGGTCATCCGGATGTACCGCGCGCTCGCGAAGGAGGAGCCGGACACCACCGAGGAGTCGTGGACGTTTCAGTTCGAGTCCCCGCACTTCGTCACCCTGGGCCTTCTCTACGAGGAGAACAAGCGGTTCGCCGGCGGGGCGTTCGCGCCGATTCTCCGGCGCGTCGACAAGTTCTTGAAGCAGACGCTTCCCAAGGGCCTCGAGACGCGTACCGAGCGCGCCGAGCTGGTCCGCGGGACCGACGCGGCGCTGGCGGCGGTCGTCGCCAAGGTCAAGAAGCGCGGGATCAATCACCCGTACGTGAAAAACTATCTGCTCGCGCGCACCACGCCGCTCACCCGCGCGCGCAAGACCCTGCCGTCCTTCGAGCAGACCTTCAAGAAGCTGCGCGAGAACCTCGAGGAGTTCGACGTGGCCAAGGTCCGCTACGACGACATCCAGCGCTCCTCGATCATGGGCGCCCCCGCGGGAGAGTGACCGTGCCGGGACCGCTGGCCGGCCGCGTCGCCGTCATCACCGGCGGGACCGGCGCGCTCGGACAGGCGGTGACGCTGCGCTTCCTCACCGACGGCGCGGTCGTCGCCGTGCCGTACGCCGTCCCGGCGGAGCGGGATCGGCTCTACCAGCGGGTCGCCGCCGCCGACCGCGATCGCGTGGTCATGGAGCCCGTCGACGTCGCCGATCTCGCCGCGATGACCGCCTTCGCCGCGAGCATCGCCGCCAGCCGCGGCAAGATCGATGCCCTCGTGGCCGGCGTGGGCGGCTTCGCCGGGGGCTCGCTCCTCGAGACCGACGCGGAGACCTGGAAGCGCATGCTCGACCTCAACCTGACGACGGCGTTCAGCGCCGCGAAGGCGGTGGTCCCCCGCATGGTCGGGGCGCGCTACGGCCGCATCGTCATCGTCGCGTCGCGCGCGGTCGTGCCCCCCGCCGCCGGCTTCATCGCCTACACCGTCGCGAAGGCGGGCGTCATCGCGTTCACGCAGGCGCTGGCCCAGGAGACGCGCGAGCACGGGGTGACGGTGAACGCGGTGCTGCCGAGCACCATGGACACGCCGGCGAATCGGGCGGCGATGCCGAACGCCGATCGGACGGGCTGGGTCCCCGTCGAGTCGGTCGCCGACGCGATCGCGATCCTTGCGCGCGAGGCGTCCGCGTACATCACCGGCACGCTGCTCGCCAGCTGACGAAGCCCCGCTGGCGAAGCCCCACGCCGCGCTTCCGGAAGCCCCCGTCCCCGTGTCCCCACCGGCCGTCTCCCGGTAAACGAACGGCCACCCGCTCCGTCCAATCAAACAGTGGTTGACGCGGTCAATCCCCGATGCGGAGGAGACCGATGAAGCCTCTGGCGACGTGCGACAGTAGGGGGAGCTTGCGGCCCGTGAGCCGGGAGTGACAAGGTGGAAGGCGAGAGGACGACAGCCGAGTGGAGCCATCGGACGAAGCGCTCTGCGAGCGCGTGGC
>QHSM01000209.1 GCA_003221595.1 Candidatus Rokuibacteriota bacterium
TCTCGAGCTCCTGCAGCACGCCGTCGACCCGGAAGCGCGTCTGGATCCCGCGGTCCACCGCCTCGAGGTGAATGTCGGAGGCGCCGCGCTCGACCGCGAGCGTCAAGAGCTGGCGGACGATGGCGGTCGTGCTCTCGGCGGTGCGCTGGACGTCCAGGAAGACCGAGCGATCCTCGGAGAGGTTCTCGATCTCCTCCAGGGCGAGGACGTGCGCCTCGCCCACGAACGGCTGCGGCTCCCGGCCGGCCACCATCGGCGCCTGATCAGCCGAGTCCACCGCGACGGGTCCCGGGTACATCTGCGCGAGTGCCCGCCGGAGGCTGGCGCGGGTGGACGTGATGACCTCGATCTCACAGCCGGTGCTCGACTTCAGGTCATGGACGACGGCCGTCCGCGTCGGATCGTCCATCGCCACGACCAGCGTGTTGCCGACGCGCGCGACCGGCACGACGAGCGAGCGCCGCGCGAAGCGCGGGTTGATGAGCGTGTGGAGGGATCGGTCCAGCCCGATCGTGTCCAGGTCGAAGAAGTTGATGTGCAGCTGCAGGCAGAGCGCCTGCCGCACCTGCTCCTCGGTGACGTACTTCAGCCGGACGACGACCTCGCCGAGTGACTGCCGCCAGCGCCGCTGCTCGCCGAGCGCGTTCTCGAGCTGCTCGGTGGTGATGACCTTCGTCTTGACGAGGATCTCGCCGATCTTGGAGTAACGCTGGTGGCGCTCGAGGACCGACAGGAGCTGCCGTCGCGTGATGACCTTCTGGGTGACGAGAATGTGGCCGAGCGGCCGGTAGGTCCGGGAGGCGCTCTGAAGCCGGAGCGCTTTCTGGACGTCGTCGTGGGTCGCGAGCCCCTCGCCGATCAGGATGTCGCCGAGCCGCAGGCTCGCGACGCGTCGCAGGGTGCTCTTGCGGGCGGTCGCGGTCCCGTTCACGTGCGCTGCGCGAGGCACTTCGAGCTGGAATGGAGATACGGCATTCATGGCTTCGTAGCGATAGCAACGAGCCTGCCAGATCTCGGTGGGCCACAACTCTGCGCCACCACGGAATGGTGCGCTCCGGACTTTCTTTCCGGCGTGGCCCGTTCCGATCCACTGGTGCGTTTCTTACTTGTAGAGGATGTCCTTCAGCTTGGCGACGAGGGCGGGCTCGAGCGCGAACGCCTCGGCGACCATTCGGTCGAGCTCCTCGGCGGTCGCCGGATCGAGCGTGAGCTTTGCCTTGTCCGCTTCGGCCAGGAAGCCTGGGTCCTTCAGCGTTTCCTGGAACGCTTTGCGCAAGGCGAGGACCCGGTCCTTCGGCGTCCCCGGCGGAAGCGCGAACGGACGGGCGAACGCGGCGGCGTTCTGGATACCGACCTTGATGAGCTGACGCGCTTCATCGGACTTCGCGAGGCTGTGGGCGAGAGGGATGCCGGGCAGATCTGGGAATCCCCTGGGACTCGTTTGCAGAACCGCGACGACCTCGCCGGTGTCCAGGCCGCCGCGCCACGTCGAGCGCATCGATTCCCATGACCAGCAGGCCCCGGCCAGCTCGCCGGACGACGCGGCGAGGCGAATTTCTGCGGTGCCCTTGTAGCCCGAGACGAGCTGAATCGGGAGCCCGAGCGCGGCCTTCAGGATCCTCGCGTTGCCGTCGGGCGTGCCGCCGGGCGCGACACCGCCGAGCTTGACGGGCGTCTTCGCCGCGAGCCATTTCTCCACCGAGGTGATGCCGCTCGCGCGGGTCATCGCGCAGACCGCGTCTTCCCGGATGGGAGCGCCGATGAGCTCGAACTTCCGCGCGTCGAACTCGATCCCCGGCTGTCCGAGGACCTGTCCGAGGAAGAGCGCGCCGTTGAAGTGTCCGATCGTGAGCCCGTCGGGCTTCGCCACCCGATACAGGTGATTGGCGGCGATGAGGCTCCCGGCGCCCGTCATGTTCTCGACGACGATCGTCGGGTTGCCGGGGATGTGACGGCCCATGTGTCGGGAGATGACCCTGGCGTAGGTGTCGAACCCCCCGCCGGGCGCGAAGCCGACGACGAAACGAATGGTCTTGCCGTCGAAGAAGGTCTGGGCGTGGAGACTGCCGCCGCCCAGGGCGAGCATTATCAGCAGGGTCGAGAGCGCCACGAGTCGTTTGTCCATGGGGTTCCTCGCGAACCGGAAGAATTTACCATGCCCTCACCGGGGCCACGCCGCCCCACAATGAGGTAAATGCCACGAGCCGCGGATTCGTCAAAGGGTTGACAATCAACGCTAGGGAGGACCACCAGATCATGACCTCACGGCAGATCGTTGCAGGGCTTCTCGCGTTGAGCATGCTGGCCGGAACGCCGGCTCCCGCGTGGAGAGCTCCTGACGCTCAGGCCGCTCCCGGGGAGCCCGCCGCTCCTCCGGCTACGGGCGACGCGCCCGCGCAGACGGAGGCGACCGAGGTCATCCCGCCCCGCATCAGCTACATCACTGGCCAGGTGTCCTTCTGGAGGCCGGGCGCCGACGACTGGACCCCGGCGAAGGTCAACACGCCCCTGGCACCCGGTGACGTTCTCTACGCGGGTCCGGACGGCAACGTCGAGGTCCAGGTCGGCCCGCGCGCGTTCGTTCGAGCCGCCGAGGGAACCCAGATCGGTCTCGACAACCAGGAGTCCGATTTTCTCCAGCTCAGGCTGACGGGCGGACTGGCCGCTCTCGACCTTCGTGAGCTTCCGGCCGGCCAGACCGTCGAGCTCGATACTCCCAACGCCGTCTTCACGGTCGAGCGCATGGGGTTCTATCGCGCGGACGTGGAGTCGGATTCGACGACGTTCAGGGCGCACCGCGGTGGCGTCGCCACGATGACCCCCGCGGGGGGCGAGGCGACACAGATCGCCGGCAACCAGCAGGTCGTGGTCACCGGCGCCGAATCGCCGCGCGTCGAGGCGGGCGCGGCGCCGGCGCTGAGCCCGTGGGATCGCTGGAACTCCGAGCGCACCGACTACGTCATCCGCTCCGCGAGCGCTCGCTACGTGCCGCGCGGTACGTACGGCACCGAGGAGCTGGACCAGCACGGCAGCTGGCGCACCGTTGAGCAGTACGGAGCGGTGTGGGTGCCCGCAGGCGCGCCGGCGGGCTGGGTGCCGTACAGCACCGGCCGCTGGATCTGGGATCCGCGCTTCGGGTGGACGTGGCTCGACGACGCTCCCTGGGGCTGGGCGCCCTATCATCACGGGCGCTGGGTCTTCGTCGGCAGCTACTGGGCGTGGGCGCCGGGGCCCATAGTCGTCAGGCCCGTGTACGCGCCGGCCCTCGTCGTGTTCCTCGGCGGCGGCGTGCGGGTGGGCGTTCGCCCGCTTTGCTGGGCCCCGCTCGCCTGGGGCGAGCCCATCATTCCGTGGTGGGGGCGTCCCGGATTCGTCGGCGTCGCCACGTGGCGCGGCTGGGGCGGTCCGCACGTGGTCAACAACGTGGTGGTCAACCGGACGACGACGGTCAACGTGACCAACATCAACGTCTACCGGAACGTGACCGTCAACAATGCCGTGGTCGGCGTCTCGGCCGATCGCTTCGGGCACCACGAGCGGCCGCGGCGAATCGAGCAGGCCGAGGTTCGCCAGCTCGCGCCGGTCCGCGGCGCGCTCGACGTGAAGCCCGTCGCGGCGAGCGTGACAGTTGCGTCCGGCGCGGCCGCGAAGCCGCCGGCCGCCATCGAGAAGCGCGCGGTCGTGGCCACGCGGCCGCCGCACGACGTCACGACCAGACTTCGTGACCAGGGGATCGCTCCGACCCGGACCGCGGAGCCCAATGCGCCGCCCCGGATCGTGCCGGCGCCCAGGCCCGTACGCGGGACCGAGCCCGCGTCCACGCGCCCGCAGCCCTCCGGGCCACGGAATGCGCCAGCCCCGCGAGCGGACGTCCCCGAGGGCCGGGGCGAGCGGCCCGATCGCGATCAGCGGCGTGAGAGAAACCAGCCGCAGGCCATGCCGGCCCCGTCTCAGACTCCGACCCCGTCGCAGACTCCGACCCCGCCGCGAACTCCGGCGCCGTCGCAGACGCAGGCGCCGTCGCGGACTCCAGCGCCGCCACAAGCGCCGGGGCAGTCACAGACTCCAGCGCAATCGCAGGCGCCTGCACCGCAGCGCCAGCCAGCCGCCCCGCGATCGGATCCTGCTGCCAAGGGCGGCGAGCGGCCGGAGCGCGACGACCGTCGCGCACGAAGCCAGCCGCAGAACCATCCGGCACCGCCGCACCCGCCCAGCCCGGCCCGGCAGCCGGCCCCCGCGAGAGCCGAGCCCCAGGTGAATCGCGGCGAACGGCAGGATCACGGCCAGCGGCCCCCGAACGCTGCGCCGGATCGTCCGGAGAAGCCGGCGCCTGCAGAGCGCGGCGCGGGGCAGGATCGCGGCCAGCGCCCGGAGCGGACGGAGAAGCCATAGCGAAGCGAGCGCCGCGGTCAGCGGCGCTCGCTTCGGTCGTCGGCGTCGGCCCGCGCGCCGGTCAGCGTGAGCTCCTCGGCTCGATGGCAACGCACCAGATGGCCGGCCGCGATCTCTCGCAGGGCGGGGCGCTCCGTCCGACACACCTGGGTCGTGAAGGGGCAGCGCGGATGGAAGTAGCAGCCGCGCGGGGGATCGGCCGGGTTGGCGACTTCGCCGGCGAGCGCCACGTCGCCGCTCGTGGCGTTCGGATCCGGCACGGGCGCCGACCTCAGCAGGGCGGCCGTGTAGGGATGCCGGGGATGCGCGAAGACGGCCGCGCTCGTCGCCAGCTCCACGATCTGCCCGACGTACATCACCGCCACCCGGTCGCTGATGTGCTTGACCACCGACAGGTCGTGCGCCACGAAGAGGTACGTGAGGGACAGCCGCTGCTGGAGATCCAGGAGCAGATTGAGCACCTGCGCCTGCACCGAGACGTCGAGGGCTGACACCGGCTATGCAGATATTCCGCGCGGAGGCCCGTCAGCTCGAGCAGCGCCGCGACGCGCTCGATCCGCGCCCGCCGGTCGCGCAGGCCGTTGACGAGGAGCGGCTCGCCGACGTTGTCGAAGATGGTCATGCGCGGATTCAGCGAGCCGAAGGGATCCTGGAAGATCATCTGAATCTGAGGCCGCAGCGGCCGGAGCTCGGCGCGGGACAAGGGCGCCAGGTCGACGACACGGCCGTCCGCCGCGTGGAAGAGGATCTCGCCGCTCGTCGGCGTCATCGCGCGCAAGATGCAGCGCGCGGTCGTCGTCTTGCCGCAGCCCGACTCGCCGACGAGGCCGAGCGTCTCACCCTGGCGAATCGTGAAGCTCACGTCGTCCACCGCGCGCACGGTGCCGACGACCCTTCGGTTGAATCCGCGACGGATGGGGAAGGACTTTCCCAGGCGCCGGACGTCGAGCAGCCAGGGAGTCTCCGTCGCGCTCATGGCGCCTCGGCCTCGTCCGGACTGTAGAGGAAGCAGCTCGCGAGCTGCTCCGGCTCGACCGGCCGGAGCGCCGGTACACGCTCGGTGCACACCCCGGGGATCGCGTCCGGGCAGCGCGGGTGGAACGGGCAGCCGCGCGGGCGTCCCAAGGGGTGCGGGATCGATCCGGTGATCGTCGGCAGGAGCGTTCGCGGCGTCGTGTGAACGCTCGGGATCGACTTCAGCAGCGCGCGCGTGTACGGGTGCTTCGGCGCGTGAAAGATGCGCCCGACCGGGCCCTGCTCCATCACGCGCCCGAGGTACATCACCACGACTCGCCGGGCCATCTGGGCGATCACGCCGAGGTCGTGGGTGATGAACACGATCGCGGTGCCGTGCTGCCGCTGCAGGTCGCGCAGGAGATTCAGGATCTGGGCCTGCGTCGTCACGTCGATCGCCGTCGTCGGCTCGTCCGCGATCAGGAGGCGCGGCTTGCACGACAGCGCCATCGCGATCATCGCCCGTTGCCGGAGCCCGCCCGAGAGCTGCCACGGATACGCGTCGACGCGCTGGTCCGGCATGGAGATGCCGACGCTGCGAAAGAGATCGACCGTCATCGCGCGCGCCTCGCCGCGGGAGAGGCTCCCGCCCGTCGGCCGCCACTGGCGCTCGTGGAGGCGGAGGGCCTCGATGACCTGATCGCCGACGGTGTGGACGGGGCTGAAGGCGGCCATGGGCTCCTGCGGGACGAGCGCGATCTCGGCGCCGCGAATCGCGCGCATGGCGGCTCCCTTCGGGGAGAGCTGCGCCAGATCGACGGCCGACCCGGCGTCCCGGCGCCAGAGGATCTGGCCGCCGACGATCCGGCCGGGCGGCTCGACGATCTGCAGGGCAGCCTTCATGGTGACGCTCTTCCCGCACCCGCTCTCGCCCACGATGCCGACCACCTGACCGGCCTCGACGTCGAAGCTCACGCCGTCGACCGCCCGCACGACTCCCTCGTCGAGCGCGAAGTGGACACGGAGGTCCTTGACCTCGAGGACGGGTGTCGTCACTGACTGTAGGGATCGGCGGCATCCCGCAGGCCGTCGCCCACGAGATTGAACGCGAGGACCGACAGGATGACGACCAGGCCGGGGATGAGGAGCCACGGCGCCAGCGCCACCGTCTGGATGTTCTGCGCCTCCTGGAGCAGGACGCCCCAGCTGATGGCGGGCGGCCGGATCCCGAGGCCCAGAAACGACAGAGAGGTTTCGCTGATGATCATCGCCGGGATCGCGAGCGTGCTGGTGGCGATGATGTGAGAGAGGAACGTCGGGACCATGTGCCGGACGATGATCCGGCGCCGGCTGGCGCCCGCCAGCTCCGCCGCCAGCACGAAGTCCTCCTCGCGAAGCGCGAGGAACCGCCCGCGGACCTCGCGCCCGAGCGTCGTCCAGCCCACGAGCGACAGGATGACCGTGATCGCGAGGAACACCTGCTGGGGCGACCAGTCTCGCGGCAGCGCGGCCGTGAGGGCGAGCCAGACCGGGATCGTCGGCAGGGACTGCAAGAGCTCGATCAGCCGCTGGATCACGACGTCCGCGAGCCCGCCGACGTAGCCGGAGATCCCGCCGAGCACCACCCCCAGAATCACCGAGAACGTCACGGCGGTGAGGCCGATCGTCATCGAGGTTCGGGTGCCGTACACGAGGCGCGACCACTGGTCGCGGCCCAGGCGATCGGTGCCGAGAACATGGACGCGCTCACGATCGCCGGCCGCGGCGGCGCCCAGCAGGTGAACCCGGGCCGGGACGATCCCGAGCAGGCGGTACGGATGCCCCGCGACGAAGAACCCAAGCGGGATCTTCCGGCTCTCGTCGATGCGCCACTCCATGCGGAGCGTGGTCGGGTTGCGCTTGCCCGTGACCGACGGAACCCAGGGCGAGAGACGCCAGCCGTCGAGCAGGTGCAGTCGCTGGACGGGAATGAAGGCGAGCCGGGCGTCGGTCGCCTCGGGATCCTGCGTGCTGACGAAATCGGGAAACAGCACGATCGCGTAGAGGACCAGCAGGACCAGCGCGCTCACGACCGCCAGCCGGTGCCGGCGGAACCGCCACCACACCAGCCGCCAGTTCGACGCGACCGAGATCCGCTCTTCGGGCGTTACCGCGATCGCCGCGCTCTCGACCATCTCATCCTTCCTCGATCCGGATGCGCGGATCGAGCCAGGCCAGCAGGATGTCGGAGATCAGCGTGCCCACGATGGTGAGAAAGCAGTAGATGAGCAGGATGCTCCCGGCCAGGTACATGTCCTGGTTGATCAGCGCCCGCAGCAGGAGCGGGCCGATGTTGGGGAGGTTCATGACGGTTGCCACGATCAGGCTTCCCGAGAACAGGAGCGGGAGGTACCAGCCGATCGTGCTCACCAGGGGATTCAGCGCGAGGCGCGCCGGATAGCGGAGCACGAGACGCCACTCCGCCAGCCCCTTCGCGCGCGCGGTCGTGACGTAGGGCTTGTTGAGCTCGTCGAGCAGGTTCGCCCGCATGACTCGCGTGAGCCGAGCGGTTCCGGCGACGCCCAGCACGACGGCCGGCAGCCAGACGTGCTTCAGGAGATCGACGACGCGCGCCGTGCTCCACGGGGCGTCCACGAAGTCCGGTGAGAAGAGGCCGGTCACCGACAGCCCGAAGTGGGCGAAGGCGACCCACATCAGCACGAGCGCCAGCATGAAGTTCGGCGTCGCGACGCCGACGTAGTTGAGGACCGTGAGCACGTAGTCGAAGACCGAGCGCGGATGCATGGCCGAGTAGATGCCGGCGGGGATGGCGACGATCCAGGTGATGACGAACGCGAACAGGGCGAGGACCACGGTCAGCACGAGCCGCTCGCCGATCAGCTCGGCGTTCGGACGCTGGTATTCGAGCGAGAGTCCGAGATTGCCGCTCAGGAGGTTCTGCATCCATTTGAGGTACTGCACCCACACCGGCCGGTCGAGGCCGTATTCCTGTCGAAGCGCCTGGATCTGCTCGGCGCTGATCGAGCTTCCCGACGACGCGAGGATGGCCACGTACGTGGTGAGGAAGTCGCCCGGGGGCGCTTGCACGATCGCGAAAACGGCTACCGAGAAGAGGAAGAGGAGAACGGGGAGCAGGAGGAGGCGCTTGAGGACGAATCGAGTCAACTCACAGCTCCCTCTCTCGGAGAATCCCCCCTCGACACGCAAGCCTCGACGACGACCTATCTTCGCACGTGTTTCTCAGCGACGAGAAGCAGCGCCGGGTCGTTTCGCACCGTTGAGAAGCTGCAGGCTTGGCTGTCGGTGCTCAGTCACGTCTTTTCCGGAGGTTGCGAGCGTAACAGACTTGGCATTCCACTTGCGCCTCCCGACCCAAGCTGATCCGTCCATCGGGACGGCCGCCGCGCTCGGCTCGGCGCAAGGTGAACAAAAGGAGACGTCATGATCAGGAAGCGGATCGTCCAGTTCGCTGGTCTCGCGGTCATTCTTGGCGCCGCGTCACTCTCATCGTCGACCGTTCCATTGCTCCAACCAGGCGATCCGCTCCCGAACTTGTCGGCCAGCGAGCTCCAGCGATTCACGGCCGGC
>QHSM01000417.1 GCA_003221595.1 Candidatus Rokuibacteriota bacterium
GATCGCAGCCGCGCATGACCACCGTGCCCCACGGGAAGTCCATCTCGAACCCTTCGCTCAGCACGCCGATGACCTTCTCCGTGTCCGCGCTCTTCGCCCGCTTGATCGCTTCCGCGATGATGTAGGCGCTCGCGTAGCCCCAGGAGGCGCCGAGCTTGGGCTGCGGGTCCTTCAGCCCCTTCGCGGTGGCCCACTCCGTGTACTTCTTGGTCCACGCCTCGAGCTTGGGGTGGCGCTTGTGCAGCCCGGCGTCGTACCAGGCGAAGGGCGTGGCGATCGCGCCGACCGGGGCCTCCTTGCCGAGCGGATCGAGCTCGTCGGGATTGCCCACCGAGGGCGCGACGAGCCGCATCTTCTCGAAGAGGCCGAAGGGGCGCGCCTGCTTCACGAACGCGATGGACTGGGCGCCCCACACCGAGCTGAAGAGCCCTTCGGCGCCGGACTGGAGCAGCGCCGTGATGTACGAGCTGTGGTCGCTCTCGCCGAGCTTGGGCCAGTTCAGCTGGACGAACTCGACGTCCGGCTTGAGCTTCTTGAGATAGGTCGAGAACTCCTCCCACATGTTGTGGCCGTACTCGTAGTCGGGCGAGATGTTCGCCCACTTCTTGATCGGCAGCGTCGCCGCCTTCTTCGCGGCCACCCGCACGTACTGGTTCACGTTGTTCGTGGTGTGCGCGATGTACCGGTGGCCGTCGTCCCACGTGAGCCGCGAGGTCTGGCAGTGGGTAGCGAAGTACAGGATCTTGGTGTCCTTCGCGTACGCGGAGATGGCGAGGCCCACCGAGCTCGAGATGCACCCCGCCAGGAAATCGACCTTGTCTTGAAGCACGAGCTCGCGGGCGGCCTTGACGGCTTCGTCGGGCTTCAGCTTGTCGTCGCGATGAATGAACTCGAGCGGCCGGCCGAGAATGCCGCCGGCGTCGTTGATCTCCTTCGTCGCCAGCGCCAGGCCTTCCTTGTAGGGGAAGGTGTAGACTGTGGCGACGCCGCTATAGGAGTTGATCTCGCCGATCTTGATCGGCTTGGGCTGCGCGGCGGCGCGGTCGGGCCCGGGCAGGACACCGAGCAGAGCGACGACGCCGATGCCCGCGAGGGTGCTACGAAGCCGTGGTCGCATGGTGCGCCTCCTGATGCCGCCTCGAGCCGGGATGGATGATCGAAGTGGCCAGCAATGTGCCCCGGCTCCCGAGCGTGGTCAAGAGGGTTCGTGATTGACGCGCCGGAGCGTCTGTCGCAGGATCGGGCCGAGGTCATCGGCGCCCATGAAACCTACCGTGCTTCCGTCGCTGGCCACGACCGTGGTCGGCAGCTTTCCCCAGCCCGAGTGGCTCGTCGACCGGGCGGCGCTGCTCTCGGGAGGCGTGCCGCGTGTCCCGCGCCCGACTCTCTGGCGCATGCCCGACGAGCTGAGAGAGCTGGCCCAGGACGACGCCGTTCGGCTGGCCGTGCGCGATCTGGAGCGAGCCGGCGTCGATATCGTGAGCGACGGCGAGGTACGCCGGGAGAGCTACTTCAGCTGGCTGGCGCCGGCGCTCACGGGGCTCGACGTGGAAAAGCCGGGGACGGCGATGAGCCGCGTCGGGCGCCCGACGCCGGTCCCGCGAGCGGTGGGCCCCATCACGCGGCCGAAGCCGGTGCTGGCGCGGCACACGGCGTTCTTGCGAGCGGAGACGGACCGCCCGATCAAGATCACGATACCCGGCCCGTTCACGCTGACCGCGCTGACGCAGGACGAGCACTACCGTGACGCGCCGAGCCTCGCGATGGCGTACGCCGCCGTCGTCAACGAGGAGCTGCGTGACATCAAGGCCGCCGGCGCCGACTTCGTCCAGCTGGACGAGCCCTATCTGCAGGCCTGGCCCGATCGCGCCCGAG
This sequence comes from Candidatus Rokuibacteriota bacterium, assembly GCA_003221595.1. Lineage (GTDB taxonomy): Bacteria > Methylomirabilota > Methylomirabilia > Rokubacteriales > CSP1-6 > AR31. Next base: position 1,876 of record QHSM01000417.1, read on the forward strand.
AGTACGGCGTCGCGGCCATCGATCGCGCCCTGGAAGGGATCGCCGGGCCGACGGTGGTCCACCTCTGCTTCGGCTACGCCCACACCGTGCGCGAGAAGCCGAGCGGCTATTCGTATCTGCCCGAGCTGGAGCGCTGCCGCGCCACCCACATCTCCATCGAGGCGGCGCAGCCGCGGCTCGATTGCGCCATCCTGAGCGCCCTGCCGTCGAAGACGATCGTCTTCGGGGTGCTCGACCTGGGCGACCCCAAGGTCGAGACGGCCGAGGTCGTGGCCAACCGCATCCGCGCAGCCCTGGCTCACGTGCCGCCGGAGCGCCTCGTGCCGGCACCGGACTGCGGCATGAAGTATCTGCCGCGCGAGCGGGCGGTCGCCAAGCTCGAAGCGCTGGTGGCGGGCGCGCGGCTGGTGCGCGATGATCTTTCGCGATGATCTTTTCGGGTGATGGCGCTCTGCGGGGAGTTCTGCTATGGTCCGGAAGCTCCGGTGCCCTCCGGGGTGTGCCGCGCGGGGAGTAGGGCTGACAGGAGACGAGCATGAGTGAGCGCACGAACGATTTGAGGGATTTCACGAGCATCGACCGGCGGACCTTCCTCAAGCGAGCCGGCGCGGCCGGCATGAGCGCGGCCATCGCGTCGCGGCTGCCGGCGCCGGGTTCCGTCGAGGCCCAGGACGCCACGCTGAGACCGGATCCCGCGGCCAAGCGCGGCGGTACCCTCCGCTACGGCGTGCACACGGCTCCCGCCCACTTCGACGTGCATCAGTCGGGCACGGTGGCCAACATCGGGGCTCAGAGCCCCATGTACGACACCTTGCTCCGGCGCAGCCCGAAGGATGGGCAGACGATCATCCCCGACCTGGCCTGGAAGTGGGACATCTCGCCGGACGGCAAGAAGTACACGTTCCACCTGCGCAAGGGCGTGAAGTTCCACGACGGCGCCGACTTCACCGCCGAGGATGTGAAGGCGACATACGATCGAATCGCCCATCCGCCGAAGGGCGTGGTCATTCCTCGCACGCCGCTGTTCGCGACGGTGAGCGAAATCGTCGTGATCGATCCGCACAAGATCGAGTTCCGCATGAGCGAGCCGCGGCCGAAGGCCTTCATGCTGGGCGCCTTCGCCAGCGGCTGGAACATCATCGTGCGGAAGAAGAGTCTGGAGGAGAACGGGGGCAATCTCCGCCAGGTCATGGCCTACCCGGGGACCGGGCCCTTCAAGCACGTGTCCCGCAAGGACAAGGAAGTCTGGATCATGGAGCGGAACCCCGACTACTGGAACAAGGGGCTTCCGCTGGTCGATCGGCTCGAGATCTATCACATGCCGCCGTTCTCGGCGGAGCTGGGCGCGGCCTTCCTCTCCGGCAAGCTCGACTACGCCCGGCTCCTGGACCCGGTGTCCTGGCGCAAGGGGAAGGAGATGCAGGGCGTGTCGGCGGCGGCCTTCAACCAGAGCGTGATCCAGGCCGTCTGGATGAACATGAAGAAGAAGCCGCTCGCCGACGCCCGGGTGCGCCGGGCCATGCACCTCGCGATGGATCGGCACACCCTGATCGAGGTCGTGAAGGACACCGCGCCCATGCAGGTGGGCGGCTTCGACTATCCGTTCCACCCGATGTCCACACCGCTCGCCGAGCTGGAAAAGAAGCTCGGCTACCAGAGAGACATCAAGCCCGCCGTGCAGGAGGCGCGCCGGCTCATGAAGGAGGCCGGCTACGCTCAGGGCATCAAGGGGCTCGACTTCGTGGTGCGCGACGCCAACACCTTCAAGCTCTGGGCAGTCGCCATCCAGGCCATGCTCAAGGAGCACATCAACATCGAGTGCAATCTCAGGGTCGTCCAGATCTCGAACTGGTTCGAGGAGGTCAGCGGCGGCAACTTCGACCTGGGCATCAGCGCCATCGTCTCCACGCTGATGGACCCGTCCGACTATTTCACCGCGTGGTACGGCAAGGACGGCCCGCAGAACTACTCGTACTGGACCAACCCGGCGTTTCACGACCTCACGAATCAGATCGATCGCGAGCTCGACGACAACCGGCGCCGGTCGATGGTTCACAAGGCGGAGGACATCCTCGAGCAGGATCCGCCGCTGATTCCGGTCGCCTACGAGCAGATCTACGACGCCTGGTACAACAAGGTCCACGGCCAGAATCCATCGACGTACTTCGGGATCTACGACGTCGTGCGGTGGGATCAAGCCTGGCTCACATGAGGGCCGGCGCGTAGCACGTGCGGAAGTACCTGGCGCGCCGGGCAGTGTACGCCGCCGTCACGCTGCTCGGCGTCTCGCTCAGTGTCTTCGTGATCCTCCGGGTCCTGCCCGGGGATCCGCTCGTGGCCATCCTCGGCGTCGAGGGCCACGCCCAGATGAAGCCGGCCGACCGCGTGCGCATTATGGCCGACCTGGGTCTCAGCGACCCGCTGCCGGTCCAGTACGCTCACTGGCTCGTCGACATCGGCGCCGGCCGGCTGGGTAAGTCGTTCTTCCGCGGCGACACCGTGGCCGATCTGATCCGGCATCGCGGCCCGATCAGCGCCGAGATCGGCGTGCTGGCGTTCATCATCTCCTGGCTCGTCGGGCTCCCTGTCGGGATCCTGAGCGCGTTCAAGCCGAACTCCATGCCCGACGGCCTGGCGCGGGCGCTCTCAGTCCTCTTCATCGCCATCCCGGGCTTCTGGCTCGGCATGCTCATCGTCCTCGCGCTGCTCTTCTGGTTCGGCTACAAGGCGCCCATCGTGATCGTCCACTTCTGGCAAGACCCGTGGCAGAACTTGCAGATCGTCATCGGCCCGGGCGTCGTCCTCGGCCTGGCCCAGGGCGCCTACATC
>QHSM01000016.1 GCA_003221595.1 Candidatus Rokuibacteriota bacterium
TCGTCAAAATCCATGGTCCGGCCGACGATCAGCGCGAGCGCACGCTCGGGCTCCGCCACCGACTCCACGCGTGATCCGCCGTACTGCAGCCAGGCCATCAGGGCGAAGAAGGCAACAAGGGCGAGCGCCGAAAGGGCGGTCAAGACCCCGACATGTCGCCGCTCGACCGGCGCGGACACGCTATCCATGGGAGAGACCATGCCTGCGCGCATCATAGGGAGCATCGTGCTATCGTGCAAACCATGGCGCCGCACTCCATCGGCTCCGGCACGATCTCCTTCGGCCTGGTCTCGATCCCGGTCCGGCTCTTCACCACCGCGTCCTCGGCCAGCGTGTCCTTCAACCTGCTCCATGCGAAGTGCGGCTCGCGGATCAAGCAGCAAACGTTCTGTCCCGTGTGCAACGAGGTCGTCGACCGGGCGTCCCTGGTTCGCGGCTACGAGTTCACGAAGGACCAGTATGTGAGGGTCGCCGACGAGGAGCTGAAGTCGCTCGAGGGCGAGGTCTCGAAGGTCATCGACATCGCCGAGTTCGTGCCGCTCCAGTCCGTGGATCCGATCTTCTTCGAGAAGACCTACTATCTCGGGCCTGACAAGGGCGGCGACAAGGCGTATCGCCTCCTCGCCGACGCCATGGAGAAGGGCGGGCGGGTCGCCCTGGCCAAGTTCGTCATGCGCGGCAAGGAGAGTCTCGTTCTCATCCGACCGGCCCGGGGCGGCCTGATGCTCCACACCATGTACTTCGCCGACGAGGTGCGCGACTTCGGCGAGATCGACCGTGGACAGTCGGCGAAGATCAAAGCGGGCGAGCTCGAGCTGGCGCTCCAGCTCATCGACGGCCTCTCGAGCGACGAGTTCCACCCGGAGCAATACCAGGACGAGTATCGCCACCGCGTCCTCGACCTGATCAACCAGAAGGTCGAGGGCAAGGAAGTCACGGTCGCCGGGCCCCAGGTCCAGCGCGCCCAGGTGATCGACCTGATGGAAGCGCTCAAGGAAAGCCTCGCCAAGCGTGTCGCCGCCGGCGAGAAGAAGCCCCTGGCGAAGGCGAAGCGAGCCGAGCCCGCCGCAGCCGCCCCCGCGAAGAAGGCCCAGGCCGCAAAGAGGTAGCTCTCGGGGGTTCGGGGGTTAGAATGGATCTGGGCCGCCAATGCCCAGAATCACCCTCGAACCTCGATTCCAGGTGGAATACCTGTCGATCCTCGACAGCGACGGCAACCTCGACACCGCGCTCGAGCCCAAGCTGGCCGGGGAAGACCTGAGAGCCCTTTATCGCGCGATGGTGCTCGGCCGCCGGCTCGACGAGCGAATGGTGCGCTTGCAGCGCCAGGGACGCATCGGGACCTTCGCCCCGACCAAGGGTCAGGAGGCCTCCCAGATGGGAAGCGCCTTCACCCTGCGGCGGATCGATTGGATGGTGCCGTCGTTCCGCGAGACGGCGGCGATGATCTGGCGCGGGTGGCCGATCGAGAAGCTTTTGCTCTTCTTCGCCGGCCATCTCGAAGGGGGCCAGCCGGCCCTCGACCAGCACGATCTGCCGATCACGATCCCGGTCGCGACCCAGCTTCCCCACGCGGTGGGTCTCGCCTACGCCGCCCAGTACCGGGGCGACGACGTGGTCGTCATGGCGTACTTCGGCGACGGTGCGACGTCCGAGGGCGACTTCCACGAAGCGATGAATTTCGCCGGGGTCTGGCACGTTCCCGTGGTCTTCGTCTGCCAGAACAACCAGTGGGCGATCTCGGTGCCCCTGAAGAAGCAGACGCACTCGCGCACGATCGCCCAGAAGGCGCTCGCCTACGGCCTGCCCGGCATCCAGGTGGACGGCAACGACGTCCTCGCCGTCTACGCCGCCGCGCACGAGGCCGTCGATCGGGCGCGCGCCGGCGACGGTCCCACGCTGATCGAGTGCGTGACGTATCGTCTCGGCGTCCACACGACCGCCGACGACCCGACCAAGTACCGGGCCGACGAAGAAGTCGCGATGTGGGAGCAGAAGGACCCCCTGACCCGGTTCCGCACGTATCTGGAAAAACGGAATCTCTTCGAGGCGGGCCTCGAGCAGCAGGTCGACGAGGACATCGCCGAGGCGGTGCGTCGCTTCGAGTCGGCGCCGCCCGCCGATCCGCTCACGATGTTCGACCACGTGTATGCCGAGCTGCCGCCGGACCTCAAGGCCCAGCGGGCCGAGATGGCCGCGCAGGCGCCGGCCGCCCCGGCGCGCCCCGGCGAGCCGCGGGAAACACCGCCGGGCGCCACGCCGATGCGGGGCCAGCGGCTGACGCGACGGTGACGCCATGCCCAAGCTGAACATGGTCAAGGCTCTCAACCTCGGGCTCTTCCAAGAGATGGAGCGCGACCGTGATGTGCTGATCCTGGGCGAGGACGTCGGCGTGGACGGCGGCGTCTTCCGCGTGACCGATGACCTGCAGCGCAAGTT
>QHSM01000018.1 GCA_003221595.1 Candidatus Rokuibacteriota bacterium
CGCTCCCGGGCGCGCGGCCGATCCCGAGATCGACGCGCCCGGGGAAGAGCGCTTCGAGGACGCGGAAGCTCTCGGCGACCTTGAGCGGACTGTAGTGCTGGAGCATGACGCCCCCCGAGCCCACCCGGATCCGCGAGGTGCGGGCCGCGACCTGCCCGATCAGGACCTCGGGGCTCGAGCCCGCCAGCCCCGGCGTCGCGTGGTGCTCGGCCAGCCAGTAGCGATAATACCCCAGGCGGTCGCAGATCTCGGCGAGCTCGAGCGTCTCGTGGATCGCGTCGGCCGCGCCGCCGCCGCGCACCGGCGATTGATCGAGCACGCCAAGGCGGAGCATCTAGTTGATCCGCTTCTCCCGGCCCTTCCACTCCTTCTCGCGCAGGACGAACT
>QHSM01000017.1 GCA_003221595.1 Candidatus Rokuibacteriota bacterium
TACCGCGCCCGCTCACAGGGGCGCTTCCACGTCCCGATGGTGATCCGCATGCCCTACGGCGGCGGCGTGCGCGCGCTCGAGCACCATTCCGAGTCCGAGGAGCAGTTCTACGCCCACATTCCCGGGCTGAAGATGGTCATTCCCTCGGGCCCGCGCAATGCCCGGGCTTTGCTCGCCGCCGCCATCCGCGACCCCGACCCGGTCATCTTCTTCGAGGCGAAGGCGCTCTATCACGCCGCCAAGGAAGAGGTCCCGGAGGAGAGCGAGATCCTGCCCCTCGGCCGCGCGCAGGTCGTGCGCGAGGGCAAGGCACTCACGCTGATCGCGTATGGCGCCATGGTCCGCGTCGCCCTCGAGGCCGCCGAGGTCCTCCAGGCGGAAGACGGCGTCGAGACCACGGTGATCGACCTGCTCACCATCGCGCCGCTCGATCGGGACACGCTGGTGAGCTCGGTCAAGCAGACGGGCCGCGCGGTCGTCGTCCACGAGGCTCCCCGGAGCTTCGGCCCGGGCGCCGAGATCGCGGCCTCGATCATGGACGGCGCGTTCCTCTCGCTCGAGGCTCCGGTCCGGCGGGTGACCGCCTACGACGTGCCGTTCGTGGGGTTCGCCCGCGAGAAGGCGAACGTTCCCGACGTTTCACGCGTCGTCGCGGCCGCGCGCGACACTCTCGCGTTCTGAGGTATGTCCCGGCCGTTCGCGCTGCCCGACCTTGGTGAGGGCCTGACCGAGGCCGAGATCGTCAAGGTCCTCGTCCGCGAGGGCGACGTGATTGCCGAGGACGCGCCTTTGATCGAGGTCGAGACCGACAAGGCTACCGTCGAGATTCCTTCTCCCTTCTCCGGACGCGTGTCCGGCATTCATGTTCAGCCTGGGCAGACTGTGAAGGTTGGGCATGTCCTAGTCACGTTCGACGATGCCGCGGTGGTGACGGCAGGGCGAGGAGGCCCCGCCTCCCCGCCCCGCCGGGAACCCGCGGTGGCTGCCGACGCGAGCCCGTCCTCTCGGGCTGCGATCACGCAGGGGCGCGGGACGGCGTCGGGGACGGTGACGGGTTCGAGCGGCGCGAGCAGCGGAGCGGGGGCGGGTTCGGCGGGCGCGAGCGGAGGAGCGGATGGGGCCGGGCGGGTGGGGCCGGTACCGGCGACGCCCGCTACTCGGCGGCTGGCGCGGGAGCTGGGGGTCGATCTCGGGAGCGTGAGGGCGACCGGGCCGGGCGGGCGCGTGACCGACGACGACGTGCGGGCAGCCAGCGGGGGGACCGAGCCCCGGACGGCGCCGGCGCCGGCCGCGGAGCACGCCGCCCCTGCCAAGCCGCTCAAGACGCTCGGCGCGGAGCCGGTGCTGCCGAGGTTCGAGCAGTGGGGGCCGGTGGAGCGACAGCCCCTGTCGCACCTGCGCCGCACCATCGCCGAGCGCATGACGCTCTCCGCCACCGTCGTCCCCCACGTGACGCACTTCGACCGGGTCGACGTGACCGAGCTCGACGCGATCATCCGCCGCAACGTCGAGGCGGCGCGCGAGCGCGGCCTCGTCCTGACGCTGACGAGCTTTCTCCTGAAGGCGGCCGCGCTCGCGCTCCGAGAGCACCCGACATTCAACGCCAGTCTCGACGCGGCGGCGGGCGAGCTGATCGTCAAGCGCTACTGCCATCTCGGCGTGGCGGTGGCGACCGAGCGCGGCCTGATCGTCCCGGTCATCCGCGACGTCGACAAGAAGCCCCTCGTCGAGCTGCAGCGCGAGCTGGCGGGGCTCGCGCAGCGCGTTCGCGAGGGCAAGGCCACGCTCGAGGACCTGCGCGGGGGGACCTTCACCATCACCAATCTCGGCGCGCTCGGCGGAACCGGCGCGATCCCGATCATCAACTACCCCGAGGTGGCCATCCTCGGCGTCTCGCGCGCGCGCGAGGAGCCGGTCGTGCAGGATGGCCGGATCGTGCCGCGCAAGCTGCTGCCGATCTCCCTCACGTTCGACCACCGCGTCGCGGACGGCGCCGACGGCGCCCGGTTCGCGGCGGCAATCGTTCGGCGACTCGAGCGTCCCGAGCAGCTCCTGCTCGAGTGGTAAGGTTGAGCCGGCCATGACTGAGGCGCGCAGAGACACCTGGTCGAGCGGTGACGCCTACGAGCCCTACGTCGGGCGCTGGAGCCGGCTCGTGGCGCGTGATTTCGTCGGCTGGCTCGGGCTGCCCGACGACCTGCGCTGGCTCGACGTCGGCTGCGGCACCGGCGCCCTCTCCGAGACCATCGTCGCGCGGTGCTCGCCGAGCGCGGTCGTCGGCATCGACCGGTCCGAGGAGTATCTCGCGTACGCCCGCGCGCGCGTGACCGACCCGCGCGTCACCTTCAAGATCGGCGACGCGCAGGCGCTCCGCGGCAAGGACGGCGAGCACGACGCGGCGGTGTCCGGGCTGGTGCTGAACTTCGTGCCGGACCCCGCGCGCATGGTCGCCGAGATGAAGCGCGCGGTCTCGGCCGGCGGCACGGTGGCGGTGTACGTCTGGGACTACGCGGGCGAGATGCAGCTCATGCGGCGGTTCTGGGACGCGGCCGTCGCGCTCGATCCGGCCGCGCTCGAGCTCGACGAGGGTCGGCGGTTTCCCATCGCCCGGGCAGCGCCGCTCGTGGAGCTGTTCGAGAAAGCCGGGCTCCGGGAGGTCCGCGTGCTCGCCATCGACGTGCCGACCGTCTTCAAGGATTTCGACGACTACTGGTCGCCGTTCCTCGGCGGTCAGGCGCCGGCGCCCGGCTACTGCATGTCGCTCGCCGAGGAGCGCCGCGCCGCGCTCCGGGAGCGCATCCGGTCGATGCTGCCGATCGGGGTCGACGGCAGCATCCGTCTGATCGCGCGTGCCTGGGCGGTCCAGGGCGTCGTCGAGTAGCACACGAAGGAGTAATCATCCATGGTCATGGGCGACCTCGTCGTCGAGGTGGACGTCGCCGTGGTGGGCGGTGGGCCCGGCGGCTATTCCGCCGCGTTCCGCTGTGCCGAGCTGGGGCTCGAGACCGTGGTCGTGGACTCCGGCAAGCGTCTGGGCGGCGCGTGCCTCTGGGAAGGCTGCATCCCGTCGAAGGCGCTGCTGCACGTCGCCGCGCTCATCGAGGACGCCGAGCGCGCCCGCGATCTCGGCGTCGACTTCGGCGAGCCGCGCGTCGCGCTCGATCCCCTGCGCAAGTGGAAAGACGAGCGTGTCGTGGGGCGGCTCGCGCGCGGGCTCGCCGCGCTCGCCAAGACCCGGGGCGTCGAGGTCATCGGCGGCCGCGCCGTCTTCGAGAGCTCGCGCGAGCTGCGCGTGGAGGGCGAGGAGCCGCAGAAAGTCCGCTTCAAGCACGCGATCGTCGCCACCGGCTCCGCGCCGGCGGCCCTTCCCGGACTCGCCCTCGCGAGTGACCGCGTGATGGACTCGACGGCGGCGCTCGAGCTGGCCGACATTCCGGAGCGGCTTCTCGTGATCGGCGGTGGCTACATCGGCCTCGAGCTGGGGCAGGTCTACGCCGCGCTCGGCAGCGCGGTGACCCTCGTCGAGATGACCGACGGCTTGCTGCCCGGCGTCGACCGGGCGCTCGTCCAGCCGCTGGCCCGGCGCTGCGAGAAACTCTTCGACAAGATACGTCTGGGCACGAAGGTGACTTCGCTCGCCGAGAAGGGCTCGGCGATCGAGGCGCGCTTCGACGGCGGGGACGACGGCGTCTTCGACCGCGTGCTGGTGGCAGTGGGCCGGCGACCCGCGTCGGCCGGCCTCGGCCTGGAGAACACGCGGGTGAACCCGGACGCGCGCAGCTTCATCACCGTCGACGACCGCTGCCGTACGGCCGACCGGGCGATCTACGCGGTCGGCGACGTCACCGGCGAGCCCATGCTCGCCCACCGCGCGATGCGCCAGGGCAAGGTGGCTGCGGAAGTCATCGGGGGCCGGCCTTCGGCCTTCGACAACGTCGTCGTCCCCGCGGTCGTGTTCACCGACCCCGAGGTCGCCTGGTGCGGGCTGACGGAATTCGAGGCGGCGCGCGCCGGACGTGCGGTCAGGGTCGCCAAGCGGGAATGGGCGGCGGCCGGCCGCGCCCTGACGCTCGGACGCACCGACGGCCTGACGAAGCTCATCGCCGATCCCGACTCGGGCCGCGTCCTCGGCGTCGGCATCGTGGGCCCCGGCGCCGGCGAGCTCATCGCCGAGGGCGCGCTCGCCGTCGAGGCGGCACTCACCGTCGAAGATCTCGCGGCGACGATCCACACCCACCCCACCCTCTCGGAGACGCTCATGGAGGCGGCCGAGTCGCTCCTGCGGCAGGGGGGCTGAGGGCGGCTTACCGCACCACCTTCACGCCGTCGGAGAAGCGGTAGGGTCCGTCGTAGTCGCCGATGTAGCTCGTGTGGCTGACGAGGCCCGCGCCCGGGCGCCAGATGTGGAGCTGGCACGCGGGCGGCTCCATGGCGAACATCAACGGGTTGTCGTCCTCGAGGTCGAGCACGACCTGGTGCGCGGTGCTCGGCGCGGTGCTCGCCACGGTCCCGCCCACGCGCGCCTGGATCGGCCGGTGCAGATGGCCGCACAGCACGCGCTCCACCTGGGGATGGCGGCGCACGATCTCGGCGAACTCACGACTGCTCGCGAGGCCGTAGCTGTCCATGTGCACGATGCCAGTCTCGAACGGCGGATGATGCATGAAGATGACGGTCGGGCGATCGGGCGCCTCCGCCAGGCGCGCCGCAAGCCAGCCCAGACGCTCCTCGCAGAGCAGGCCGCCGACCTCGCCCGGGACGAGCGTGTCCAGGGCGACGAGCCTGACTGGATAGTCCTCGACGACGTACTGGATGAATCGACCGCCCCGCGGCAGGTACCGATGGTCGGCGAACGCGGTGACGAGCGCGTCGCGATCGTCATGGTTCCCGGGAATCAGGTACACGGGCATCGGGAGCGGCGCCAGCAGCGCCCGCAGACGGTCGTACTCGACGGCGCGTCCGGCGTCGACCAGGTCCCCGGTCGCCAGCACGACGTCGGGCCGCGGCTTCAAGCCGAGCAGATGCTGGACGGCACGGGCGAGGTAGGGCGCCGTGTCCACGCGGCCGTAGGCGAGAACGCCCTCGGGCCGGATGTGCATGTCGGTGATCTGTGCGATGACCACGGCTAGAGAATAGTCCCGCGCGCGCCCCAACAGGGGGACAATCCCCCCCGTCGTGACGTCGCGCTGGCCGATCCTCGCCCTGGTGACGGTGGCCCACGCCCTCGGCGCCCTGACCGCCCTGGCGGTCACCCCGCTCACTCCGTTTCTGCTCGAGTCGCTCGATCTGTCCCGCGTGCAGGTCGGGCTCTGCCTGCCCGCGGTGTACCTGGGCGGCGTGCTGATGGCGCTGCCCGCCGGATGGCTGACCGACCGCCTCGGGGTCCGCCTCGCGCTCGGGCTCGGTCAGTTCATCGTCGGCTCCATGATCGCGCTCGCGGCCTCGAGCGCGAGCCTCGCCGCGCTCCTCACGCTCCTCGTCCTCGGCGGATTCGGCTTCAGCGTGCTGAATCCCGCGACCGGCAAGGCGGTCGTGGAGTGGTTCCCCCCGCGCGAGCGCGGCATGGCGATGGGAATCAAGCAGACCGGGCTCACGCTCGGCGGCCTGGCGGCGGCGCTGGCGCTGCCGCCCATCGCCTTGGCCTGGAGCTGGCGGAGCGCGCTCGCCCTGGCGGGCTTTCTGTCGCTCGTCTCGGCCGTGCTCGTCTCGATTCTCTACCGTCCTCACCCGGTCGCCTCGCCCGCACAGGCGGCGGACCGGCCGAGGCTCGCCGAGCTCGGCACGTTCCTCCGGCGCCCGCCGATCCTCGTCGTGTTCGGCTGCGGGCTCGCGCTGTCGATCGCCCAGTCCTCGCTCCTCGCGTACCTCGTGCTGTACATCAAGGAAACCTTCGCCGTTTCGGTGGTGACGGCGGCGCAGTTTCTCGCGCTCGCCCAGGTGGGCGGCACGCTCAGCCGCGTGGCGTGGGGTGTCACGTCCGACCGCTCCTTCGGAGGCCGCCGCCGGCCGGGCGTCGTGGTCAGCGCGGCCATCGGCGGCGTCGCCTACGCCGCGCTCGCCCTCGGCGCCATGCTGCCCCTCTGGCTAATGGTCCCGCTCGCCCTCGTCGCCGGAGCCGGAGCGTTCGGCTGGGTCGGGCTCTACTTCGCGCTCGTCGCCGAGATCGGCGGGCCGCGCTACGCCGGCCTCCTGACCGGCACCGCGACCGCCTGCTCGTGGAGCGGCACGCTCATCGGCCCACCGATCTTCGGCGTGCTGCTCGAAGTCACCGGCGCCTATACCCTGCCGTGGCTCGTGCTGACCGCGATCGCCGGAGCCGTCGCCGTCACGCTCCCGCGGCTGTCGCCCCTCGTGCAGCGTGGCTGAAATCGCCGGTTGTGGCAGACTGAGCGTCTGGAGCACGGTCGAGACCAGGACCGAAGGGAGCCGTCGTTGCCGCAGGAGCGCGTGATTCTCGTGACCGGATTCGAGCCGTTCGGGGCTCACACCGCGAACCCCACCGAAGGGCTCGCCAAGGCCGTCGACGGACGCCGGGTGGGTGACTCCGGCGTCGTCGGCCTGGTGCTGCCCGTGCACCACGCCGACGCCGCCCGGCGAATCACCGCGGCGCTCGCGGAGACGCGGCCCTCGGCAGTCGTGCACCTCGGGCTCGCCGCGGGGCGGGCGCGCGTCGCGCTCGAGCGCGTCGCGGTGAACGTCATGGACTACGAGCTGCCGGACAACGCGGGCTACCGGGCAAGCGCCGAGTCGTGCGTTCCCGGAGGACCGGCCGCGTATTTCTCGACCCTGCCGCTCGGCGCGATGCTGAAGGCGCTCGTCGATGAGGGCATACCCGCGTACACCTCCAGCACCGCCGGGACCTATCTCTGCAACCAGACGCTCTACTGGACGCTTCACGCCGTGCGGGACCTCGGGCACCCGCCGGCGGTCGGCTTCATCCACTTCCCGCTTCTCCCGTCGATGGTCGCCGGCGCGGGGCTGGAGCAGCCCAGCATGGATTTCCCGCTCATGCTCCGCGCGGTCGAGACGGTGCTGGGCGTGGTCGCGCGCGCCGATGCCCGCCGCTAAGGCAGCCCGGCCCCGCGAGGCCCAGTATCTCTACCTGACGACGACGGGGCGGCGCACGGGCCGGCCGCGCGAGATCGAGATCTGGTTCACACGCCATGAGGGCCGGCTCTATCTGGTCGCCGAGCATCGCGAGCGCACCCGGTGGGTGCAGAATCTCCGCGCGCTTTCGCGCGTCACCGTGCGACTCGGCAAGCGCACGTTCCCGGCCAGGGCGCGGGTGATCGACGCGCGGCCCGAGCCCGAGCTGGCGCGCGCGGTGAAGGCGCTCTCCGAGAAGAAGTACGGCTGGGGCGACGGCCTGGTGGTCGAGCTGACGCCCGGCGAGCGCCGAGCGTGAAGGCCCTGCTCGTCGATCTCGACGACACGCTGCTCGACTACTCGGGCGGCGCGGACCGGAGCTGGGTCGAGGCGTGCGGCGCGTGCTGTCCGACGAGCGGGATCGATCCCGCCGTGCTGGTGGCGACGATCGCCGAGACGCGGCGATGGTTCTGGGACGACCCGGAGCGCCAGCGGCGGGAGCGCCTGAACATGGTCGGCGCCTGGCAGCACATCGTGGAATTCGCGCTGGAGCGCCTCGGCCGGAGCGCGCCCGGCCTGGCCGAGGCGGTGGCGCGCGACTACGGCGTCCGGCGACGGGAGGCGATGACGCTCTTTCCGGAGGCGCTCGGCTGCCTCACCGATCTACGGCGACGCGGCATGCCGATGGCGCTCGTCACGAACGGCGACGCCACGCAGCAGCGCGACAAGATCGAGCGTCACCGGCTCGCGGGCTACTTCGACGCGATCCTGATCGAGGGCGAGTTCGGCGTGGGCAAGCCCGAGACGGCCGTGTATCGACACGCGCTCAATGCGCTCGGCGTGGCGCCGACCGAGGCGTGGATGGTCGGCGATCACCTCGAGTGGGACGTGGGCGCGCCGCAGCAGCTCGGGCTCAGGGGTGTGTGGATGGATCGCGGAGGTCGGGGCCTACCGCCGAACAGCGCGGTGCAGCCTCACCGAATCATCCGCTCGCTCGACGAGCTGACCGCGCTCGCGAGGTGAGCCCGCCGTCAGCGGCGGCCGTGGAGAATGTCGCACCAGCGCCGGTTGTCGTCGCCGCCCGCCTCGGCACTCCCCGAGAGGTACGCGGATGCGGTCACCACTTCGTCGTCGGCTCCATCGCGAGCCGGCGAGTGGGATTCGCACCAGCGCACATCGAGGATCTCCTGGCTCGGGTCGGCGTCGGGCTCACAACCAGGACAGTAGGCGCGGGCAACACATGGGGTGTCCGGAAGGTAATCCGTCACCAGTTTATGGCGAGAATCTGCTTCGCCATTCCTTTCTCATATTAGACTCGCCCCTCATCTATGCAAAATTTAAACCGTCGGCCAGGCCGTGGGATCCCGGCGGGCCATAGCGACAGAGCGTGTAATTTCAGGGTGATGCGGAGGGGGCAAAACTGGCTCAATCCTTACCGTAGGGAAGAATTGCCGTGATCACGGCAATTCGGGGCATCCCACCCCGGGGGGGTGACGGAAATGTCAGCAGCCCATGAGACTGACTGACATCGGCTGGCCAGCGCCGACCTCGTTGGCGTAGACTCCCTCGTGGCTTCCCGCCCCTTTTGAGATGACGCGATGAAGATCGTTGAGCTGAAGGGTCACGTCTAGATCGATGCCGCCCACGAGCGCCCCGGCCGGCGACCGCTTCGTGATCGAGGGCGGACATCCCGTCGGCGGGGACGTCACCCCGAGCGGCAACAAGAACGAGGCGCTGCCGCTGCTGGCGGCGGCGCTCCTCGCGTCCGGGAGCGTCGGCATCGAGAACGTGCCCCGCATCCGCGACGTCAACACGCTGATCGAGCTCGTCCGCGCCCTCGGGGTCACCGTCGATTGGTCGGGCGAGCACACGGTCACGGTCGATGCCACGGGGCTCCGCGAGTCGCGCCCCGATGCCGCGCTGGCCTCGGAGATCCGGGCGTCCTTCCTTCTCGCCGCGCCGCTGCTCGCGCGGACGGGGCTCGCCATGCTGCCCCGGCCGGGCGGCGACAAGATCGGCCGCCGCCGGCTCGACACTCACCTGCTCGCGCTCCGCCAGCTCGGCGCGCGCATCACCCTCGACGACGCCTACTATCACCTGGAGCTCCGCGGCCGCTTCCAGGGCGCCGAGGTCTTCCTGGACGAGGCGAGCGTCACCGGGACCGAGACCGCCGTGATGGCGGCCGCGACGGCCGAGGGGCGTACGCGATTGCTCAACGCAGCCTCCGAGCCGCACGTCCAGGGGCTTTGCCACGCGCTGAACGCGATGGGCGCGCGGATCGCGGGGATCGGCAGCAACGTCCTCGAGATCAACGGCGTCCGCGAGCTCCACGCGGCGCGGCATCGCGTCGGTCCGGACCACATCGAGGTCGGATCGTTCGTCGCGGTCGCCGCCATGACCGGCGGCGAGCTGCGCGTGCGCGATGTGGCGCCCGATCACCTGCGGATGATCCGGCTGGTGTTCGAGCGGCTCGGCGTCGAGACCCTGATCGAGGGCACCGTGCTCCGGGTACCCGCCGCGCAGAAGCGGGCGATCGTCGCCGACATCGACGGCGCCATCCCGAAGGTCGACGACGCTCCGTGGCCGGGCTTTCCGGCCGACCTCACGCCGCTCGCGCTGGTGCTCGCCACCCAGTGTGACGGGACCGTGCTGATCCACGAAAAGCTCTTCGAGAGCCGCCTGTTCTTCGTCGACAGCCTGATCGCGATGGGAGCGCGCATCCTGCTCAGCGATCCCCATCGGGCGCTGGTGATCGGCCCGAGCCGCCTGCACGGCGCCACCATCGTCTCCCCGGACATCCGGGCCGGGATGGCCCTGATCGCCGCGGCGCTCGCGGCGCACGGCCGCTCGGTCATCCGCAACGTCCAGCAGGTCGATCGCGGATACGAGCGCGTCGACGACCGGCTGCGAAGCCTCGGCGCCCGGATCAGCCGCGAGTGACGAACAAGAGCTTCACGGGAAACCTCACCGAAGAACTGAACGCCATCAGGAGGGCATGCATGTCGGCCAAAAGTGTTCGCGGGAAGCTTCTCGGGGCGATCATCGGTCTCTTGCTTCTTGCCGTGGCCTCGCCGGGCGGCGCGGACGAGACGTGCAACTCGCCCTACATGGGCAACCTGATCAAGGGCCAGGAGGACTATCTCTACGTCTGGGTCCTCGGCGTCAAGGGCGTGGGCGACGGCATGGACAAGCTCGTCACCATCGACGTGAACCCGGCCTCGAGCCGCTACGGCAAGGTCATCCACAAGGTGTCGGCGAAGAGCCGCGGCGAGGCGCACCACATGGGCTTCACCGACGACCGGCGCTTCCTCTGGGCCGGCGGCCTCGACAACAGCCACATCTCGATCTACGACGTCGGAACCGACCCGGCGCGGCCCAAGCTCGTACAGACCATCTCCAACATGCCGGCGAAGACCGGGTACGTCGGTCCGCACACGTTCTACGCCATGCCCGGCCGGATGCTCGTCCAGGGCCTTTCCAACACCAAGGACGGCGGCGGCGTCACCGGCATGGCGCTCTACAGCAACAAGGGCGCGCTGGTCGCGACCTATCCGATGCCCACCGCCGACGGCGGCGACGGGTACGCCTACGACATCGCGATCAATCCGCAGAAGAACGTCATGCTGACCTCGAGCTTCACCGGCAAGAAGAACTACATGCGGTCGCTGGGCGAGCTGGTGAAGGACGCCGAGGCCATGAAGCACTTCGGCAACACGATGGCGGTCTGGGACCTCAAGGCCATGAAGCCCAAGAAGGTGCTGAGCGTTCCGGGCGCGCCGCTCGAGATCCGATGGTCGCTCAAGGACGGCGACAACTGGGCGATCGTCGCCACCGCGCTCACGTCGAAGCTCTGGCTCATCAAGCCCGACGCCGCCGGCGAGTGGCAGGCCAAGGAGGTCGCCACCATCGACGACCCGACGAAGATCCCGCTGCCGGTCGACATCAGCATCAACCGGGACGGCACCGGGCTCTGGGTCAACACGTTCATGGACGGCAAGACGCGCTACTTCGATCTATCGAATCCCGAGCAGCCGCGCCAGACCTACGAACGGGTCACCGGCAAGCAGGTCAACATGATCTCGCAGAGCTGGGACGGGACGCGCGTCTACATCGCCTCCTCGCTTCTCGCCAACTGGGACAAGGCGGGCGCCGACGACGAGCAGTACGTGCGCGCCTTCCGCTGGGACGGCAAGGCCCTCACGCCTGCGTTCGAGGTCGACTTCTACAAGGAGAAGCTCGGCCGGGCGCACCACATGAAGCTCGGCTCCAAGGCGATGAAGGCCGCGTATGGATCGGACCGCACCGCGGCGCTCCGCTGAGCCGCGGCTCCCGCGCATCCTGACGATCCTCGCCGCCGCCGCGGTGCTCGCGGCAGTGGCGGGGGCCGGCGGCGGCGCGGCGCACGAGCCCGACGACCGGATGCCGGCCGCGGTCACAATGGACTTCGTGCCGCCGCCGCCGGGAAGCTATGCGCTGAACGCGATCATGCCGGCGCCGAACGGTCCGGTGCTCGATCGCGACGGACGGCGGCGGCCGCTCGCCCGTTTCACCGCGGGCAAGATCACGCTGCTCGGCTTCATCTACACGTCCTGCGCCGATCCCCGGGGCTGTCCCCTGACGACACAGGTCTTCCACACGGTGCGGCACCGGGTGGCCGAGGATCCCGACCTCCGCGCGCGCGTACGCCTGGTCTCGCTCAGCTTCGATCCGCGCCGGGACACTCCGGCGGTGATGCGCCACTACGCGGCGGAGGTGCCCGAGAACGGCGTGGAGTGGGCCTTCCTCACCACCGAGCTCCCGCGGACGCTCGTCCCGCTCCTCGACGGCTTCGGTCAGGACGTCCGCGTCGAGGTCGACGCGCACGGCCGGCCCGCCGGGCCGCTCGCGCATGTCCTCAAGGTGTTCCTGATCGACGCGCGCGGGGTCGTGCGCGAGATCTACACCACGTCGTACCTGTACCCCGAGGTCATCCTGAACGACATCAAAACGCTCCGTCTCGAGGACGGGACGGCGCGGCGGGCCGGTCCGTGACGGCGCGCGGGCGGACGTCCTCCACCTCGCCGCTCGTCACCACCGACTGGCTCGCCGCCAACCTGAGCCGGCGCAACGTCCGGGTGGTCGACGGCTCCTGGCACATGCCCCAGCTCAAGCGTGACGCCCGCGCCGAGTTCGCGCAGGCCCACATCCCGGGGGCCGTCTTCTTCGACATCGACGCGATCGCCGATCGGCGCTCGCCTCTCCCGCACATGCTGCCGCGCGCCGCCGAATTCGCGCGCGGCGTGGCCGCGCTGGGAATCGGCGACGGCGACCGCGTGATCGTCTACGACTCCCGCGGCGTGGTCAGCGCCGCCCGGGTCTGGTGGACCTTCCGCGTCTTCGGCCACGACCGGGTCGCCGTCCTCGACGGCGGCTTCCCCCGCTGGCGCGCCGAGGGCCGTCCGGTGGCCGCGGGCGCGCCGGTGCCGCGGGCGCGCCGCTTCTCCGCGCGCCTGCGCCGTGGACTGGTGCGCGATCTGCTGGGCATGCGCGGCAACCTCAGGACGCGGCGCGAGCAGGTGCTCGACGCCCGCGCGCGGGGCCGCTTCGCCGGAACCGAGCCGGAGCCGCGCGCGGGGCTGCGGTCGGGTCACATTCCCGGGAGCCTGAATCTGCCGTACGAGCAGCTCTACCAGGCCGACGGCACGCTCCTGAGCCCCGACGCCCTTCGCCGGCAATTCGAGAGGACGGGGCTCGACCTCGGCAAGCCCATCGTCACGTCGTGCGGGTCGGGCGTCACCGCGTCCGTCCTGGCGCTCGCGCTCGCCGCGCTGGGGCGCGCCGACGTCGCGGTCTACGACGGCTCGTGGACGGAATGGGGCGGTCGCGCCGACACGCCGATCGAGCCCTAGGAAGGCTCCGAAACCGGCCGGCTGCTCAAAGGGGCCCAGATGTGAGGCGGCGCCCGACGGCTGCACGCGAGGCGTACTCGCTGTACGTTGAGCGTGCAGCCGAGGGCGCCAACGAAACAGATGGGTCCCTTTTGAGCAGCCGGCGAGGAGAACATCATGCCGCCCACACTCTCCGACGACATCAAGGCGCTCGTCAGGGGCCCGAACTTCGCCCATCTCGCGTCGCTCATGAGCGACGGCTCGCCGCAGGTGGCCCCGGTCTGGGTGGACCTCGAGCGCGACACGATTCTCGTGGGCACCGGCGAGGGCTCGCTCAAGGCGAAGAACACCCGGCGTGACGCGCGGGTCGCGCTCTCGATCATCGCGATGGACAATCCGTACCGGGAGGCTCAGATTCGCGGACGCGTCGTCGAGCGGCGGCCCGACGCCGACTTCGCGACCATGGATCGGATCTCGCGCAAGTACACGAACAAGCCGTTTCCGTTTCGCGACAAGCCCGCCGAGCGGGTCGTCCTGGTCATTGCCGTCGAGCGAGCCCGCTTCACCGTGCTGCCCTTCGTGCACGCGCCCGCGTGAGCTGAGCGGACGCCGGTCGCTTCGAGATCCGCCGGCCGAGGCGGTCAAGCGAGCCCTCGTCCATCGCGCGGCAACCCTCAGTCGCAGTACAGCTCGACCGTGTAGCCGTTCGGGTCTTCGATGTAGATGGCGCTGCCGTCGCGGCGCCCGCGAACCCGGATGCCGGCCGCCTTGACGCGCGCACACGCCTTCTTCCACTGGGCGCGCGGGAAGTGCAGGCCGAAGTGGTCGAAGCCGCCGGCGGCCGGATCGAACCGGCCGCGGGTCTCGATGAAATTCAGGAGATCGTGCCCGCCCGGCGTCTCGAGGAAGATCATGCCCTCGTGGGGAAACGCGCGCTCGAGGCCCAGGATGTCGACGTAGAAGCGCTCGGTGCGCTCGAGATCGCGCGTCTTGAGGGCCAGGTGGCGAAGGCCGCGTTCCATGTTCACGTTACCCCCCTTGACCGACGCCCTTGAGGACGAACTTCTGCGCGCGCTTGCCCTGGCCCACTTCGGTCGTATAGAGGTTGCCCTTCGAGTCGACCGCGAGGTTGTGGATCGAGCGGAACTCCCCAGGCTGGCGCCCGTTCCGACCAAGCTGGCCGACGACGCGGCCGTCGTCGCGCACGAGCGTCCACACGTGGTCGTTCTCGCCGTCGGCGTCGTACAGCCAGGTCTGGGGTCCGTCGTGCGAGACCTCGACGTCCCAGGCCGAGCCGCCGCCGCGCGTCGCGCCGGCGACGACGAGCTCCTTCACGAAGGTCCCGTCCTTCTTGAAGACCTGGATGCGGTTGTTCGTCCGGTCACACACGTAGAGCAGGCCGTCCCTGGCGAGCCGCACGCAGTGCACGGGGTTGCTGAACGGCTTCACGAACCACGCGCCCGGCCGCTGCCCGTTCGCACCCCAGTGACGCTTGTAGGCGCCGGTCCGGGCGTCGAAAACGATCACGCGGTGATTCTTGTAGCCGTCGGCGACGAACAGCTCGTTGGTGGTCGGGTCCACGCTCACGTTCGCCGGTCTCCCGAGGTGCGCGGTGTCGCTATCACCCCCGGTCACGCCGGTCTTGCCGATCTGGAGCAGGAACTTCCCGTCCGCCGTGAACTTGAGAACCTGGTGGTCCCGCTGATCGCTGCCGCCGATCCACACGTTGTCCTCATGGTCCACGAAGATGCCGTGCTCCGTCAGGGGCCAGTCGTAACCGGCACCGGCGCCGCCCCAGGAGCGGAGCAGCGTGCCGTCGGCGTCGAACTCGAGCACCGGGGGCGCCGGAGCGCCCGCGGTGAGCGTGCGCGGGCGCTGGATGACCCACACGTGGCCGCGACGGTCGACGGCCACGCCCGCCGCCTGCCCCATGACCCAGCCGCGCGGCAGGGGCTTCGGCCACCCCGGATCGACCTGGAACCGGGGCGCGACCTCGTCGGCCGGGCGCTGCGCGGTCACCGCTCTGGTCAGCACAAAGGTGAGCCCACCGGCCAGCGCGAGGGCGGCGGCCGCCGCGCCGATTGCGAGGCGACGCGCCCTCACGGGCTCGCTTCCTCGAGCCCGAAGACCTTGGCCAGGAGCTCGTAGGACCGGCGCCGTGCCTTCGGGTCATAGGCGATCGAGACGATGATCAGCTCGTCCGCCTCGTAGTCCGCGGCGAGCGCTTCGAGCCGCTCGCGCACCTGCTCGGGCGTGCCGGCGATCGTGCGCCCCTGCGCGTGCCGGAGGATGGCGAGCTCGCGCTCCGTGTAGGGGTACGACTCGGCCTCCTCGATCGAGGGGTAGCGGCCGGGACGGCCGGTGTAGAGACGGACGATGAACAGCTCACGGCTCTTCGCCAGACGCCGCGCCTCGGCCTCGGTGTCGGCGCAGACGACGAACACCGCCGCGCTCGCACGGGGCGCGTCGAGCCAGGCCGACGGCCGAAACGCCCGTCGATAGGCGCGGGTGACCTCGGCACCGCCCTCCTGGTTGATGAAGTGCGCGAACGAGAAGCCGGTGCCGAGGTGCGCGGCGAGCGCGGCGCTCTGGTCGCTCGAGCCGAGGAGCCAGACTTCCGGCGCGGTCGGCCCGCTCGGCATCGCGAGCACGTGCGCGTACGGGTGGCCCGGCGGCAGCGCGCC
>QHSM01000418.1 GCA_003221595.1 Candidatus Rokuibacteriota bacterium
TACCTCTACTCGTCGCACCGCGTACGCTTCTTCCTGTATCTGCTGTTCGCGTGGGGCGCGTACACCTTGTCCAAGGGTCTCAAGCTCGTGGACGGAATCGTTCTGGATGTCCAGCATCCAAGCTTCGCAACCGACCTGGCGACCGTCGCCGCCGTGGGCTTCACGCTGGCTGCGTCATTCGCTCACCGCTGGGACTATCGGCTGCGCGGGCGAGACGTTCTGGCGTGCTTTGGAGTCACCGTGCTGCTGGCACTCGCGGCCGGCGGTGACGAGGGTCAGCGCGCGGTCGGCATAGGCCTCGGCGTTGTTCAGATCGCGGCCGGCCTGCTTTTCTGGCCGCCGCGTGGCTCCATCACCGACTACCGGGGAGAACGGCTCCTGGCCGGTCTCCTGGCACTCTGGGGCGGGCATCGCATCGCCACACAGTTCTTGCCCGCCGACCCCGGAACAGCCGGGTACTTCGCGGTGCACGCGATTTTCATCAGCCTCTACTTCCTGTCGACCTTCGCCGTGATCATCATGGTCCTGGAGCGGGCCCGGGGCGAAAGCGAGCGGCTCCACGTGCGCCTGCGCGAAGCCGAGCGTCTGGCGACGACCGGTGAGCTGGCCGCCGGCATGGCGCACGAGATCCACAACCCCCTCGGCGCCATCGTCAACGCCACCGCGCTGCTGACCGACGAGGCGAAGCTCACGCCCGACGAGCGCTCTTCGACACTCGCTGCGATCCGCATCGAGGCGCGCCGGCTCAACCGCATCCTGTCCGATTTCCTGCACCTCGCGCGCCCCCAGGAACCCCGGCGCGCGCCCGGCGACATTCGCGAGGTGGTCCAGCATGTGGGCATGTTGATCCGCGACGCCCGCTCCCGTGCGCCGCGCATCGACGTGCGCGTCGCGGTTGATCCGGACGTGCCGCACTTCGCCTTCGATCGCGACCAGGTCATCCAGGTCCTCTGGAATGTCGCCCTCAACAGCGTGGAGGCGATGAACGGGCGGGGGCGCCTGTCCCTCGAGGTCGCCCGGCAGAGCGGCGACGTCGCCCTCGCCGTCAGCGATACCGGGCCCGGGATCGCTCCAGAGAATCTCCGCCGTGTGTTCGAGCCGTTCTACTCGGGGAAGCCGAACGGCAGTGGGCTCGGCCTCACGATCGCCGAGCGCATCGTTGCCGCGCACGGTGGTCGCATCGAGATCGACTCCGCGCCGGGCCACGGAACGCGGGTGACGCTGCTGTTCCCGCTCGAGGCCGCGTGAGCATGGCCCAGCTGCTGGTGGTGGACGACGAATCGTCGGCGCGGAGCACGCTGGCCCTGTTGCTCCGCAAGCGGGGTCACCGCGTGGTCGAGGCCGACGGCGTCACCACCGCGACCAAGCGCCTCGCCGAAGAAGTGTTCGACCTCGCCGTCACGGACCTGCGCATGCCGGATGGCGACGGGCTCGACGTGTTACGCGCGGCGAAAGCCCACGCTCCCACGACCGAGGTGATCCTCCTCACCGCCTATGCGGAGTGGAAGTCGGCCAAAGAAGCGATCCGGCTCGGCGCCCTCGACTACTTCGAGAAGGGACAGGAGCCGGACGAGCTCTTTCACGGCATCGACAAGGTGCTGACCGGCCGCGCGCTGCGCCGCGAGAACGATAACCTGCGCGCGCAGCTTCGAGAGCGCTTCGGTCTCGCCGGCCTGATCGCCCAGTCGCCGGCCATGCAGACCGTTCTCGATCTCGTCGCCCGCGTGGCGCCCACCGACGCCACGCTCCTGATCCAGGGTGAGTCCGGGACCGGCAAGGAGGTCATCGCCAAGGCCGTCCACCACGCGAGCGCGCGGGCCGAGCGTCCGTTCGTGGCCGTGAACTGCGGGGCCGTGCCCGAGACGCTCCTCGAGTCCGAGTTGTTCGGTTACGTCCGGGGCGCCTTCACCGGCGCGACCGTCAACAAGCTCGGCCTCTTTGAGGAGGCCAACGGCGGCACGCTGTTCCTGGACGAGATCGCCGAGATGCCCGGAGTTCTTCAGGTCAAGCTCCTCCGCGCGCTCCAGAACGGCGAGGTCCGGCGGCTGGGCGCGACGCAGTCCGCGACCTTCAACGTGCGCGTGATCGCCGCCACTCACGGCAACCTCACGACGCTGATCAGCCAGGGAAGCTTTCGCGAGGACCTCTTCTATCGCCTCAACGTCATCCAGCTGGTGCTCCCGCCCCTCCGTGACCGCCGAGAGGACATTCCAGCGCTGGCCGAGCATTTCCTCGCGCGGGCGGCGCGCAAGCTCGGCCGGCAGCTCCGCTTGGCGCCGTCGACCCTCGAACGCCTGCTCCGCTACCCGTGGCCGGGGAACGTGCGCGAGCTGGAGAACGCGATCGAGCGCGCCGCGATCCTGACACGGGGCGACTCGGTGGAGGCCGAGGATCTTCCGCCGCACGTGTCTGCGGGACTTCAGCTGGGCCCGTCGCCGCTGCTGCCCCGCCAGATCAGCCTCGCGGAGGCCGAGCGCGCTCACATCCTCCAGACGCTGGAGCGCTTCGGCCGCAACCACTCGGGTGCCGCTGAGGCGCTCGGTATCGGCCGCACCACGCTCTGGCGCAAGCTCAAGGAGTACGGG
Source organism: Candidatus Rokuibacteriota bacterium (assembly GCA_003221595.1). GTDB lineage: Bacteria > Methylomirabilota > Methylomirabilia > Rokubacteriales > CSP1-6 > AR31. The sequence continues at coordinate 2,586 of QHSM01000418.1, forward strand.
ATCGACCGATAGATGTCCGCCGCGGCCACGATCCTCCAGCGCTCCATCCTGTCCAGTGGCGAGACGCTCCCGGTCGTGGGGCTCGGCACCTGGCGCGCCTTCGACGTCGGAGCCTCGGCGGCCGAGCGCGCCCCGCTCGAGGCGGTGCTGCGGCGCCTGGTCGAGCTGGGCGGCCGCGTCGTGGACTCGTCGCCCATGTACGGCGCCGCCGAGTCCGTCGTCGGCGACCTCGCTGCCAAGCTCAAGATCACCGACACGCTCTTCCTGGCCACGAAGGTGTGGACCAGCGGGCACCGCGCCGGCGTGGAGCAGCTCGAGCAGTCACTACGCCGTCTACGGACTCGACGCCTCGACCTCATGCAGATCCATAACTTGCTGGACTGGCGCACACACCTACGCACGTTACGCGCGTGGAAAGAGGCAGGTCGCATCCGATACCTTGGCGTCACCCACTACACGGCGAGCGGCTACGACGAGCTGGAGCGGGTGCTGTCCGACGAGACGCTGGACTTTGTGCAGGTCAACTACTCTCTGGGCGAGCGCGAGGCGGAGCGCCGCATTCTGCCCTTCGCGCGCGATCGCCGCGTCGCCGTGATCGTGAACCGGCCGTTTCTGGACGGCGCGCTCTTCCGGGAGGTCCGCGGCCGCGCGCTGCCACCCTGGGCCGTCGAGCTCGGCTGCGAGAGCTGGGCGCAGTTCTTCCTGAAGTGGATCCTGGCGCATCCGGCGGTCACGTGCGTGATTCCCGGGACGAGCCGGCCCGAGCACGTCGCCGACAACATGAAGGCGGGGGTCGGCATCCTGCCGGACCCCGCGACGCGCGAGCGCATGTCAGCCCTGGTCGGCGCCTGACAGTCGTGCACACTGGCGTGAGGGAAGGAGGCGGACTGTGGCGAGCGTGAGGCTGATCGAGTACGCCGAGGCGACCGCCGAGGTGCGCGCCGTCTACGACGACATCATGGCCACCCGGAAGACCGACTTCGTCACCAACTTCTGGAAGGCGATCGCCGTCCACCCGCCGACCCTGCGCCGCACGTGGGAGACGCTCAAGTCGGTGATGACGCCCGGCGCCCTCGATGCCCTCACCAAGGAGATGCTCTATCTCGCGGTCAGCGCCACGAACGGCTGCGACTACTGCATCGCCTCGCACACCGTTTCGGCGCGGCGGCACGGGATGACGGACGAGATGCTGGGCGAGCTCCTGGCCGTCGTGGGCATGGCCAACGAGACGAACCGCCTGGCCGACGGCTACCAGGTGGAGGTCGACGCGATCTTCAGGTAGGCGGCCCGGGCCCTGACGTCAGGGCAAAAGACCCTCCCTCGGGTAGTCTGCACCCCAATCCCCGGCGGCCCGATCCTGGCTTGGAAGGCGGCTCGACTCGAAACCCCGTGAAAAGCGAGGCAACCGGAGCGCCCCACCGCTCGCCTCCGCCATGGCACGGAAGTTGAGTAGCTCGTCGGCCATGATGAACACGACAGAGCTCTTCAAGACGGACGCGACACGTCGGATCGATCGGGTGATCGACTACTTCGGCGAAGGGAAGGCCTCGGCGGTTCGCCGCAGCGTCTGGCTGACCGGCCGCCGCTCGAAGCCTTCGCTGCCGGCGGTGTTCCTGGAGCACCCGCTGGCGCTGGACTCGCGCCGCTCGCAGGGGGCTTGACGCGCGCCGACCCGGCGGACGATGATTCGTCCGCCGGA
>QHSM01000419.1:0-2639 GCA_003221595.1 Candidatus Rokuibacteriota bacterium
GATCAGCTTGTCCGAGATCTGCTCGGTGAAGGCCGACCGCCAGTAGCGGTGCAGGCCGTGGACCGCGTTGCCCTCGTCGAGCATGGTCTGGCGCACGCGGTACGGTACGGGCCCGACGAGATCCGCGAGGGGCTTTCCGAACTGGCGCGCCGGCGCCAGGACCTTCGTGCCCTCCTCGATCGGCCCGTTGTAGCCCAGGATCAGCGCCGAGACCGGCTTGCCGTCCGGTGAGGTGAGCAGGCCGGTGTAGGCCTCCGCCTCATCCGGCAGCGTGCGGCAGAAGTCGCGATAGAAGCGGAGCACCTCGCGCGCCTGATCCAGCGGGTAGAGCACGAGCCCGCCCAGCACTTGCGTGACCGGGTGCAGGCGGTATTCGAACGACGTGACGACGCCGAAGTTGCCGCCGCCGCCCCTGAGCGCCCAGAACAGATCCGGGTTGTCCGTCGCGCTCGCCTTTCGGAATTGCCCGTCCGCAGTCACCACGTCGGCCGAAATCAGATTGTCGACCGTGAGCCCGTGCTTGCCCATCAGCCACCCGAGGCCGCCCCCCAGCGTGAGCCCGGCGATGCCCGTGTTGGAGACCGTGCCGCCGGTGGTGGCGAGGCCGAACGCCTGGGTCTCGTGATCCAGCTCGCGCCAGAGCACCCCGCCCTCCGCGCGGACCGTCCGGGCGACCGGGTCGACCCGGATGCCCTTCATCGCCGACAGGTCGAGCACCACGCCGCCGTCGTTGGTGCCGTAGCCCGGGGCGCTGTGACCGCCGCCGCGCACGGATAGCGCAAGACGGTGGGTCCGCGCGAAGTTGACGGCCTGCTGCACGTCGGCGACACCGGTACTGCGCGCGATGAGGGCCGGTCGCCGGTCGACGTTGCCGTTCCACACGCGTCGCGCCGTCTCGTAGGCGCCGTGATCGCTGCCGATGAGCTCGCCGCGGAGCGCGCTCCGGAGCCCATCGACGTCGGCGGTTGCAAGGGTGATGCGGGATCCATCGGCGGCCACTGCAGGGACCGTTGTCATGACGTCACCTCGACCTGCGTGGACTTGACCTTTGTGACGGGCTGGTCCGGATGAGCCGGGTTGGGGATGAGCCGCTGCCGCCGAGAATCCACGAACAGGTCGAGCTTCTCGAGCACCGTCTGTCCGATCAGAACCTCGTCACCGAGCACCAGGGCTTCCTCGAGCGTGTCTCTGCCGGCGATCTCGACGACCAGGGGTTCGGTGACATCGACCGCCTCGGTGCGCCCGTCGGCGTACTCGGCTACCCGCCGTCCTCGTACTCCGAGCCCGAGGCGGGCGACGACTTGGGGCGGCAACACCATGCGGACAGCGCCGGTGTCGACGAGCGCATCGGCCTCATAGGTCCTGACCTCCGCGGGCATCAGCATGCCCCGTCGGACCAGCGCCTCGTCCACCGCGTTCGTGAGTTTGACCGCGACCCGAACTTCTCCCATGTCTGACCGAGACCTCTCCACGATCGGTCGCCTCCCTTCATGCCGTCAATTGTCGAAATTGTGATACGTGCGTCAAGGGCGACTTCAGAGCGCCGCGCGGTAGCGCTCGGGATCCTCCTCGAACATCTCCTTGCAGTGGCGGCAGCAGAAATACACCGTACGTCCCGAGAACTCCGAGCGAAACTTCGCGGTTGCGCCGTCGACGATCATGCCGCAGATCGGGTCCTTCGATTCGATGCGGACCGCGACCGCCGGAGTCGGCTCCGCCTCGACGCCGACGGCCTTCTCGGTCCGGCGATGCTGGATGATCTCGGCGAGGATGCTCACGGCGATCTCTTCGGGCGTCACCGCGCCGATGTCCAGCCCGGCCGGCGCCTTGAGTCGACCGAGACGGTCGGGCGGGGCGCCCCGCTGCTTCACCCGCTCGAAGATCACCGCGGCGCGCCGCCGGCTCGCGACCAGGCTCACGTAGCCGGCGTCGGTCTCGAGAACCCGCGCGAGCGCGTCCTCGTCCGTGTCGGCGTGACCGGCGACGACGATGGAGGCGCGGCGGTCGAGCCTGAGCTGGGCGAGCTCAGCCGTCTGGGCGTCCTCGGAGAGCGTCGAGACCGCGAAGCCGGCGGCGCTTCCGAGCGCGGCCAGGCTTTCGATGACGGGTCCGCGGCCGACGAGCACGAGCTGGGGCTTCGGGAGATACGGCTCCACGTAGATCTCCAGCGTGCCACCGCTGTGGCACGTCATGCCGTATTCGAGGAGGCCCTCCGTACGGCCCAGGGCTCGGCCGCCCTCGCCGTAGAGCCCGAGGAGGCGGGGCCGGCCGTCGCGGAGCGCGCTGAGGGCCTCGCGCACCACCACCGGCTCGGCGCAGGCACCACCGACCCATCCCTGCACGCTGCCGTCTTCGCGAATGAGCACCTTCGCGCCGGGCTTCGCCGAGGTCGGCGCTTCGCAGCGAACGACCGTCGCCAGCGCGAAGGCCTCGCCCCGACGCTGCAGCTCGGCCGCGAGCGCCAGGAGCTCTTCGCTCACCGCGGGCGCACGCCCTTCAATCTTTCACGCCTTTTTCGCGGAGGAGCTTCCACACCTTCGCCGGCGTGATGGGAATGTCGACGTGGCGCACGCCCAGGTGCCAGAGCGCGTCCACCACCGCGTTCGCGATCGCGGCCGGCGCGCCGACGGTGGCCGATT